>CAYSCE010000085.1:0-6210 GCA_964429475.1 uncultured Bacteroidaceae bacterium
CCTGTCTGCAACAGGCAGGCTGCAGCGGGCAGGTTTAAATGCCCTCAGCTGGTCTCTGGATTTAAACGGATAAAATGTCTTACAGGCTGCGACTGAAGACATTTCCACGGATCTATTTGTGGTGATACTCTGTCAATAATAATTGCGAAGCGATAATTATTGACGTCCGTGTGTTCCAGATGGTGATGCTGAGGGAAAGAATCTTTACAAAAATTCCGTGTAATCCGCGTAATCCGGGGACCCAGCTTTTGTATTCACCTGCGGTAAAGTCTGATTCGAATCCTGCAATAATTTTTCAATCTGTCATGTTTCTTATTACATTTGTAGTATTATGAGTATTGCAGAAAATATTCAACAGATTGTTGCACAGCTTCCGCCGCAGGTGCGGCTGGTGGCGGTAAGCAAGACCAAGCCGGCTGAGGCATTGCGCGAAGCTTACGATGCCGGGCAACGTATTTTCGGCGAAAATTATGTACAGGAACTTTGCTCAAAGCAGCCAGTGTTGCCGGCCGACATTGAATGGCATTTGATTGGTCATTTGCAAACCAACAAAGTAAAATATGTTGCTCCGTTTGTAACCTGCATTCAGAGCGTCGATAGCGAAAAGTTACTGAAGGAAATTGATAAGGAAGCGCGAAAAAATAATCGCGTGATTGATGTGCTGCTGGAAATCTCTATCGCGTCCGATGGCTCTAAATTTGGCTTTGAGCCCGATGAAACTTTTCCTTTTCTCAGCGATGGTCAATACAGATTATTTCCGAATGTACGTTTCTGTGGCGTTATGGGTATGGGCAGCTTCAGCGATGATGCTGACATTACACGAACAGAATATCGTTTATTAAAGTCCATTTCCGATCGGTTGAAAGCCACTGTTTTTGCTGACTGTGATTCGTTTTGCGAGATCAGTATGGGCATGAGCAACGATTACGGCATAGCCATTGAAGAGGGCAGCACCCTGGTGCGGGTTGGCACCTTTATTTTTGGTGAACGTAATTACAATGCATTATGAAAAGCATGTCAATTGTTTGGGTGTGTCTGATTCTGTCATTTACGGCAATGTCGCAAACGGTGTACAAAACGCATATGCCCTGCGGATCGCTTCGCTACTATGGGTTGACGGGTGTTGCCGAAGCTGTCTGGTCGCGTTCGAGCGATACCAGTGCCGAATTGTCTTTTACCGATTTAAAAAGTAAAATGCAGACGGTTGTTGCTGTTGAAATCAGTCCCGATGCGGAGTTGCTGCTTACCGGCCAATCGGAGATGTTCGAAAAAATGGAAATTGATTTGCGCAATGAAACAATTCTTCGTTTGAAATTATATGAAAAGGCTGGTCAGGAGCCGATTTCATTGGCATTGCCTGCCTGTCCGTCATCGAAATATATTCCGGTTAATTACGAATGTTTCAACGCCGTGCGCAGCATTTATTATAATGCGGAAGAGGGAAAAGATTCGGTGCAGATGGTCATCGATCATGTGTATCCGGTGCCTGCACCCGGCATTCCGACTGATGATTCGCTCCGTTTTTGTACAGCCGTTCTTTCTATATTTGATCAAACCACTGTGGACATAGTGTATCCAGATGATGTAATCAGGATTTTTGACATTCAGTATATTCAGGATTACACATCGATGTACGAAAGTGGTGAAGCCGAAGTCAGCGATGTATTCTCCAACTGGGAAGTCTATGATGCGCTCACAGTCTTATTTCAGAAAAACAATCTGATGGGACTGATTTCAGCCGGATATGATTATACCGGAGGCGCGCATGGAAACTACGGCGCCAGTAATTATGTATATGATTTTGAAGCTGGCAAACTATTGTCGCTCGAAGATATTTTTTCTATTAATTACGAACAAACACTCGAAGCTGCTATTAACCGAGAAATCCGCGCGGAGTTTGAGTTAGCCGATGATGCTTCATTAGCTGACAACGGATTTTTTGTCGAGGTGGTTCCGGTCACTCAAAATTTCATGCTGTCGGAATCTGAAATCACATTTCATTACAACATTTACGAAGTTGCTGCGTATGCGGTGGGCAGCATTACGGTATCAATTCCTTACAGCGACCTGTCGGATATTATTTCAGAAGATGGACCTGTAGGGCGGATGATGGAGTAGGGTTTGTTTTCGTGTTTTCAGAAGTTGCCATTGACTTGCATTTTGATAACGCAGTGTTTTTGCCATGAGAAAAATATTTTCATTATTTGTATTATCGGTTTTTTTTCATTCATGCCTTGTAGGGCAGGATACAATAAATAGTTTATCAAACACTAAAGGTGGAGTAAGATTTATTCAGGAATTTACATCAGAGCATAGCTCTCTTGATTGTAGCGCCGGTATGGTGAATTGTGACTTCAGTCAATTGAATCAATGTCTTGAGTCAAGCTATGGAAGCCGTATTGACAGCCGGGTAACGAGTGTTGGCATTACCTATAAAGGCAATCTTCAGGCTGGTTCTCAATGGACATCGGATGCGCTTTTTTCAGTTCAATATTACCTGCAGGAAAAAATTTCTTTCAACGACAGTCTGTCTTTTATTTCATCGGGCTATCAGATAGGCGCAGCATGTTGCAAAGATATTTTCAGTCAGGCTCAGCATTTCGATTTACTTGCCGGAGCTGGCTTCAGCGTTGGCCGGCTGGCATTAAACAGACAGGATGATACTTATGCATCAGCATCGGGAAAATACACAAATCCTTTTTTCTCGCCAAAAGTGATTGTTGAACCGCGTGTTCTTTTTGGAATAATATCGCTGGCATTCAGAAGTGAATATTTGTTTGATATTTCGAAGTATGGCTGGCATCGGAAAACCGATGGATTACCTTTAGTCGGGAAAGCTGCTGCAAGCGGTTTATCAGCACAAATTGTTCTGGGATTTCGATTGAAGAATTAGAATCGTATGAATTCGGAAACTCTTTGCATCCAATTGATGTACAATTTTGCCCTATGAAATTTCATATAGTTTTTTTTGGAGTTGTTTTGATTTCATTAATATCTTCAAATTCGCTTACTGCCTGCGATTGCGGCATGCAGTCTGTCCCGGTTGCCTATAACGAAGCTCAGACGGTGGTTCTGGGAACGGTCATCAGCATTGAAGAAAAAATCACAGTGATGTCGCCTGATGTGCGCGACAGCATTCAGAAATTGCGGCAACAGAAATTTTTCAGCGATACAGTACACTATACGGTGTATACTTTCCGCATCGACCGGAAAATAAAAGCTGACTATGTTCAGGACACCATGCAGATTATTGTCGGGCCGATGCGCAGCAACTGCGATTTTCATTTTGAAATGGATCATTCGTATGTGCTGTATGCCGTTGATATTTCATGGAAGCGGGGGATTTTTCCGACCGATAAAAACATTCCGTATTTTTTCACATCCATGTGCATGCGTACCACCGAAGATGTGGAGCTTGAAATGAAACTGCTCGGCTCCTATGGTTATTGAAATTGATAATATTAGAATATTCAGATTAAATTTGTTGTATGAAGAACGTGTTTATTATCTTAATGGGTTTGTTTATGGGCACTCCAGTCTTTGGGCAGGAGTACGTTGCCTTGCTTCATACCAATGTAGCGCACAATATAATAGGGAATCCAAATCTTCATCTTGAAAAACGTATTGCCGGGCCGGTTTCAGTTTCGCTCGAACTGATGTACTTAAGACATTCATGGACCGCAAATAACAGTTTCCCTTTATATGGAAGTTACTATCATTCCTCGGGATATCTTTTAGGGTTAGCGCCCAGATTCTATGCGGAAATGTATAAAAAGGCTCCGAATGCGTGGTATTTTTCACCGATATTCAGGTACTCGCATGCAAATTTTTCACAGATTACTTATTACGATTCTGATATGTCGGAGGATTATGACTACCGGGCTGGCGTTACAGAAGATGAGTATGAGTTTGGAATTGTATTCGGACGAACTTTCTTTTTATGGAAGCCAGTAACAGTAGATGTTTATCTGGGTACCGGAGTTGGTTTTGGTGAATGCAACCGGACTTTTATAGATGGGCATTTCGAGAAATTTGTCGAATATGAGCGTAACGATTTAAAGAAATTATATCTCGGCTGTAAGGTCGGCTATTGCTTTGGAACCAGGAAAAAATCCGATGCTCCAGCTGATCAATAAAACGGTACAGTGCCCGGATATTTTCGGGAGTGCAGCTCCTTGACCTGTTCAAAAACAAGCTCTTTCAACTTATCAATGTTGGTTCCCTTTTTTGCGGAAATAAAAATCGCTGGCACATGAATGCGGCCTACAATGCTCTCTTCGAGCAGTTGCTGCGGCGTTTTGTCCGTTTCTTCTTCAAGGAAATTTTCTTCGTGTTTGTATAAGTCAATTTTGTTGAAGACAATTACAACCGGTTTATCACCGGCACCAATTTCAAGCAATGTCCTGCTCACTGTTTCCATCTGCTCTTCGTAATTCGGATGCGATACATCGACAATGTGCAGCAGCAGATCGCTTTCGCGGATTTCATCTAGAGTTGATTTAAAAGACTCAACCAGATGATGCGGCAATTTGCGGATAAATCCAACCGTGTCGCTCAGCAGAAATGCGAGATAATTGTACGTGACTTTACGCACGGTTGTATCGAGCGTGGCAAATAATTTATTTTCAGCAAACACTTCGGATTTCGAAAGTACATTCATCAGCGTACTTTTACCAACATTGGTATAACCAACCAGCGACACGCGGATCAGCTTCTCGCGCTGTTTTCGTTGTGTCTGTTTTTGTTTGTCGATGTCTTTCAGTTCATCTTTCAGCAACGAAATACGTTTGCGGATGATGCGGCGGTCGGTTTCAATTTCTTTTTCACCGGGGCCTTTCATCCCAATGCCACCGCGCTGTTTCGAAAGGTGTGTCCACATGCGTGTAAGGCGGGGCAGCAGATATTCGTATTGTGCAAGTTCTACCTGAGTGCGTGCATAGGCAGTCCTGGCGCGAAATGCAAAGATGTCGAGAATCAGATTTGTGCGATCCAGTATTTTACATTGAACTACCTCTTCGATGTTGCGGAGTTGTGTAGGCGTGAGTTCATCATCGAAAATAATAATGTCGATGGCATGTTCTTCGACGTAGTAAGCAATTTCGTCCAATTTGCCTTTGCCTACAAACGTGCGTCCATCGGGCTTTTCGAGGCGCTGGGTAAAATGTTTTACAACAACAGCTTCGGAAGTGCGCGCCAGAAAATCGAGCTCAGCTAAGTATTCAAGCGCTTTTGCTTCGGGCTGCTCATAGGTGATGAGTCCGACCAGGATGGCGCGTTCAGGAGGTTTGGCGGTTATGTTACCCTGTGATTTCAATGCGAGGCTTTATTGTTTTGAGTTGTGCAAAAGTACGCATTTTCAATTTACATGTGATATGAACTGATGCTTCGCATGAGGTTATTGATATAAACCACTTCGTGGTTTTAGGGGATGATTGGTATGACCTGATACTTCGCATGATGTTATTGATGTTAAACCACTTCGTGGTTTTAGGTGATGTATCATATTTTTTATGGCAGGTACTTATCATCGAATGGAACATCGTTTTTTCTGAGGAGATCGGAAAGCTCATCCTGAAACGACACTTTGCTATGATGGGCTTCTTGATTTTCAACATATTCAATTAATTTGCGTTTTTCTTTTATTGAATACGTAAAGGCGCCATACCCTACAACCCAGCCGAGAAATCCCGGAAACAAGCTAAACTGATTGATATACTGTGAAGAAGCTACTTTAATATCTTTCACCAGATCTGCCAGTGCTACTGATGGGTGTAAAGACAACACGATGTGAACGTGATCTTCAACCCCATTGATTATATACAAATGGCATTTTTTATTTTCGATAATCCCTGTGATATATTTGAAAAGCTCATCTCTGTTTTCTTTGCATAACACATGTCTTCTGTATTTAGTGCCAAAGACTATCTGATATAGTATTTGTGTGTATGTGCTCATTGGTATTGATTATTGGATGATGGGTATAACCTGATGCTACGCATGAGGTTATTGGATGATTGATATAACCTGATGCTACGCATGAGGTTATTGGATGATTGATATAACCTGATGCTGCGTATGAGGTTACTGAGGTTAAACCACTTCGTGGTTTTAGAGGATGGGCGGTATGACCTGATGCTGTGCATGAGGTTATTGATGTTAAACCACTTCGTGGTTTTAGAGGATGGGCGGTATGACCTGATGCTGTGCATG
>CAYSCE010000085.1:6310-10371 GCA_964429475.1 uncultured Bacteroidaceae bacterium
AGGTTATTGATGTTAAACCACTTCGTGGTTTTAGAGGTATTATTTCTATTTTTTATTACCCACAGAAAAAAGAACCAACATCGCTGAAATGCCCAGCATGTAAACAACCGAGGTTGCATCCGGTTTGTCGTTAAAGTTGACGATCAGTTCGTAGACCGACAATCCGCACAAAACAAAGGCACTGACTACAGTCATTCCAGGTTTTGACATAAAGCCACCAACAAATACAAGCACCGAAAACAATGCAAAGGCCGATGCAATATAGAAGTCAACACTTTTATAATCGAATGCACGTATGGTTTCGAAGAAGAATACATACGTGAAAAGCAGCATAGAGAGCCGGATGAGCCATGCCGCAAACGGATAAAATGCTTTTGCCGGTTTCATAATTTACAAGGTTTTGAAGCCAATGATGTCGCGAATTTCTCTGACCGTTTTTGATGCGCTGGCACGCGCTTTTTCGCGACCGGTAGCTGCCACTTTCGACAGAAATGCCGCATCGGAAGCCACACTCAGGATGCGTTCGCGAATAGGCGCAATAAAAATATTCATATCTACCGCAAGTTGTTTTTTCAGGTCTCCATAGCGGATTGAACAATTGGCATACGACTCGCGGAAAAACTTTGCAGTATCTTCGGCTGAAACAATATCCATGAGCGAAAACAAATTTTGAATGGCCTGCGGCGGTGTCTGATTGGGCTCTGTCGGGCCGGTATCGGTCACCGCTTTCATGATTTTTTTCGAAATGGTTTTTTCGTCATCTATCAGAAAAATGGCATTGCCTTCACCCTCCGATTTTCCCATTTTACCGCTTCCATCAAGGCCAGGAACCTTTACCAGTTCAGCACCGAAATTAAATGCTTCGGGTTCTTTGAAATATTCGGTTTTATACAAACGATTGAAGCGGTTGGCGAAAGTGCGTGTCATTTCAAGATGCTGCTCCTGATCTTTTCCTACCGGAACTTTATCAGCATGATGAATCAGGATATCAGCTGCCATCAGGGTTGGGTAGGTGAGCAGTCCCGCATTGACATTGTTGGGTTGCTTGCGCACTTTGTCCTTGAACGATGTCACGCGTTCCAGTTCACCCAGATAGGCATTCATGTTCAGAAACAAATACAGTTCGATTGTTTCCGGAACGTCGCTCTGAATGTAGAGTGTCGCTTTTTCCGGATCAAGACCACAGGCCACAAATTCGGCAAGTACCTGACGAACATTGTTGTTCAGGTTTTCCGGAGTCGGATGTGTGGTCAGACTGTGATAGTCGGCAATGAAGAAAAAACATTCATTTTCTTCCTGCAGGCGCACAAAATTTTTGACAGCGCCGAAATAATTGCCCAGATGCAGGTTACCTGTCGGGCGGATTCCGCTTAATATTCTGCTCATTGTTCCTGAGATTCTTCTTTTTCTTTTTCGATCCGGATGTCTTTGATATTCAGCTGAAGCGTAGTATTGCCGTTCCACTCGTTTTCTTCGAGTGCATACACAATGTCAAAAGGTTTCTGACTTTCGATCTGTGTGAAATATTCGCCCAGCTGAAATGCGATGCCTGGCAATCCAACTCCTTTGTAGTGGCTTTGGGTGACCATCAGCTTGATATGATTATTGCCAACCAGTTTTGAAAATCCGTTGTCATATACGCGGTTGGTCTGAAAAACCGGATTCATGTTCCCGGGGCCGAAAGGTGCAAATTGTTTGAGGACCTGATAAAATTTCTTGGTAACTTCGTTAAAATCAAGATAGGAGTCGATTTCAATGACCGGAATCATCATATCATCGGTAATTTTCGACTGTGCATATTCATCGAAGCGTTTGCGGAATTCTTCAAAATCCGATTCTTTCAGCGACAGGCCGGCTGCATAGGTGTGACCGCCCCAGTGAATGAGTAAGTCGCTGCATGTTTCAATAGCTTCGTATATATCGAAATCCTTGATTGAGCGAGCACTTCCGGTGATGACGCCTTCGTCGTTGGCGCGGGTAAAAACGATGGTTGGCTTGTAATAATATTCGGTCAGGCGCGAGGCCACGATACCTAAAATTCCTTTTTGCCATGCGGGATTGAAAAGTACAGTGGAACGACGTCCTTTATCATCAAGCGATTCTGCAATAGTTGAAAGAGCTTCGCTGGTGGCATTGGAGTCGAGACTTTTGCGTTCAATATTTAATCCGTCAATTTGTGTGGCAATGCGGTCGGCCTCGGTTTCGTTTTCGCTGACGAGTAAATCGACTGAGTTCTTTCCGCTCTGAATACGGCCTGCAGCGTTTACGCGCGGACCGACAATAAACACCAGGTCGGAAATGGTGATTTTTTTCGTGAACGAATAATCGGTTTTATAGTAGCTGTCGGGCCGGCGTTTGATTCCTGCCGTTCGCAGAATGGCTTCGATACCTGCACTGGGGTTGGTGTTGATCATCTTCAACCCGTAAAAGGACAGTATTCTGTTTTCGCCGATTACCGGAACTATGTCGGCAGCAATGCTGAGTGTTACCAAATCGAATAATGGCTTCAACTCATCGAAAGGGATTTTCAACCGTTGTGCAAGTCCCTGCATCAGTTTGAACCCAACACCGGCACCCGATAATTCTTCGAACGGATAATTGCAGTCTTTTTGTTTGGGGTCAAGCACAGCAACTGCTTCCGGAATATCGTCGCCCGGACGGTGGTGGTCGCAGATGATGCAATCGATTCCTTTTTCGCTTGCATAGCGGATTTTTTCAGAATCTTTGATACCGCAGTCAACCGCAATAATGAGCGATTGTTTGTTTTCGGCGGCATAGTCCACACCTTTCAACGAAATGCCGTACCCTTCGGTAAAGCGGTCCGGAATATAGTAATCGAGCGGCAAGCCAAAACGTTTCAGAAACTTGTATAAAGTAGCCACAGCAGTGGTGCCGTCCACATCGTAATCGCCGTAAAGCAGGATGGATTCTTTGTTTTCGATGGCGATGACCAGCCGGTCTACAGCCTTGTCCATATCCTTCATCAGAAATGGGTCGTGCAGATTTTCGAGCGAAGGCCTGAAAAAAGCTTTGGCCGATTCAAACGAATCGATGCCGCGCTGAACCAGCAGATTGGCCAGAGTCCTGTTCACATTCACCTGTTCCATCAACAGGCGAATGAGCTCTTCATTTCCCTGATCCTTTAAAATCCACCGTTTTGCCAGCATATATCTTGAATAATTCGCAAATGTAAAATTTTTTCCGCGACTTTGAAAATATTATTTTTGCAGAACAAATCAACTTTATGAAACTCGTCTTTGCCACCAACAATGCTCATAAGCTCGAAGAAGCCCGTCAGATTCTGGCTCCGGATGTCGAAATCATTGGTATGCAGGAGGCAGGATATACCGAGGATATTGATGAAACCGGCGTCACACTCGAAGAAAATGCATTGCTGAAGGCGCGAACGGTGTATAAAGCTACAGGATTGAGCTGTTTTGCAGACGATACAGGACTTGAAGTGGATGCGCTGGACGGTCGGCCGGGTGTATATTCTGCACGGTATGCAGGGCCGGGACATGATTTCAGCGCCAATGTCGATAAATTACTGACCGAACTCAACAATAAAACGAATCGCAAAGCCCGCTTCAGGACATCGGTCTGCTTGATTCTGGATGGAAAGGAATTCTTCTTCGATGGTATTGTAAACGGTGAAATACAGCACGAAAGATCCGGAAATGGCGGCTTTGGCTATGATCCGGTTTTTCGTCCGGAAGGATATCAGTTGAGTTTTGCAGAATTGTCAGCCGATGCAAAAAACGCCATCAGTCACCGGGGGCGTGCTCTCGGACAGCTTAGAAAATTCATTCTGCATCCGGCGGATTGAATCATTGACAAATTTTCCCAGGTCATTATTTCAAGGCTTGTTGATTCCCAACTTTGTCATTTTTATTTTTTATCGATAAGAGCCAAATATCCTTCGTTAATTCGATGTTAATTGTATTACGTGTAGTCAATTATTTTTCTCCGGGAAATTAAACCATAAAGTTGTTGTCAAATCTAACTTCCCGTATTTTCTGCCATGTTTTGCATTTTTTCCGGAAGGGGATGTAGTATTAATT
>CAYSCE010000086.1:0-10276 GCA_964429475.1 uncultured Bacteroidaceae bacterium
TCGCTTCCGGACGATGGAATGTTGTTTTTGTCACTGAAGACTATTTGAGACAGCCTCAGTGTTTCTTCCAGCATCAGAAGCTGATCTTATTCACAAAATACACTTTACGTTTTTCCTTGCCGTTTTTCACCACCTGATTTCCGTATGCGAGAAAATAGTTGCCATACCAGTAATCAATATTGGAGAACGTGCGTTTGGCTTTTTCCGAATCGTCGCCGGTAGCCAGTACTTCCCATTTTTCATCTTTGAGAATGCTGCCGTTGAAATCAATACTTTTCGAAATAATGTGGTTGTACGAAGTGAACACCATGCTGATCTGACTGGCTGTTTGTTCAGAAATGGCAATAAAACGTTTTACATAGAACGGTTTGTAACCAGGGAACATTTCAAAACACACATCCCACATCAGTTCGCCATCGAGCGAAAACTTGGCTAATACGGCATGGGTGTACTGATAGCCATCGAACACATACACGGTATAGGTCGAGGTTGTTCCGTTGGGTCCAACCGTTGTTCTTGTCTCGGCACGATAGGTCGGGTAATAGGCTTCGCCTAAAAAAAGGTAACCATCATCCAGTAAAATAATATCATGATCGGCAATAAAGTAATCGAGCGACATTTCTTTGCCCTGAGCTTCTTTTTTGGCTTTTTTCTTCTCAATTTTTTCCTGACGTCTTTCGGGCAGATAAGAGAGAAAATCTTTCAGGTCGAGAAAATTGTAATAGCGCATATAGTTGACACTGTTGTCTTCAACTTCGCCAAAGAAAAGACCTTCGGACATCAGGCCTGTTTTGGCGTAGGTTCCCGTAATTACAATTTTGTTTTCATCAACGCGGCAACCCGATACCGAAACAATGCTGTTATCGCCTACACTCTGCAGCTTTACTGGTTTTTCGATGGTGCCGTCCTGATCGATACGCGACATGTATAATTCCGTCACTTTCTTTTTTACAAAAACGCGTGTAAATGAAAGAATTTCATTCGATTTTTCAAGCAGCTGATAATTTTCGTTCATCAGTTTTTTAGGGCTGTATCCGCCAATTGTAACGGGAAAGCTGGTGCCTTTTCCGTTTTCGAGATTTACTTTGTACACAAAGCCGGCGTTTTTGATGCGGGCCATAAAATAGGCATAATCGCCCAGCACTTTCATATCGGTCAACACGGCTTTCGGAGGCAGTTCGCCGTTGGTTTTGGTAATGGAAAGATCTGCCATGTTGATGCCAACAATAACAAATTCGCGTTGTTTATTCGAAAAAATATTAAAAACAAATTCATCGTTGTAAAACATTTCGTCGAATTTCATTCCGCGCGGAATCAAAACTGTTTCGGTTTGTTTGAGTTCCAGATCGCCGCTGTACAGGTCGTATTTTACTTCGGTCTGACCATCCACTTTGTCATCAGCGGTCGATTCCAGCACAAAATAACCATTGGCCGATTCATAAATGGTTTCGCCCGAATAACCATTGCGGAGGTCAATTTCGAGACGTTTTTCGTAATTGATCTGTGCTGTTGAAACAAGAGACAGCAGCATCAATGAACACAAAACAAGCATCAGCTTTTTCATACAATTGATAAATTTGAGCAAATATAGAAGTATTTACGATATAAAAAAAGCAGATGAAATAAATTCACCTGCTCTTTAAAATCTAATTGTCCGTTTTTTTACAATGCGCCCGAATCGTAAGCTTTTTCGCCATGGATGGCACTGTCAAGACCTTCTCTTTCTTCGGACTCGCTTACACGTACCCGAACCACCATGTTGATGAGAATAAGCATGATGTAAGTAAAAATGAAGGCATATGCTGAAGCGGCGACCACAGCAACGAGTTGTTTGAAAAAGAAATCACCGCCACCGAAATACAATCCGTCGGCGCCGGCAGCATTTACAGCTGAAGATGCAAATACGCCAAGGAGGATAGTACCGATAACGCCACCGATGCCGTGAACGCCCCATACATCAAGTGCATCGTCCCATTTGAGTTTGTTTTTAAGTTGAACGGCCATATAACAGACAGCACCTGCGGCTATCCCAATGATGGGCGATGCCCACAGGGGTACAAATCCGGCACAGGGCGTAATGGTGGCCAAACCCGCAATGGATCCGGTCAACAACCCTATAAATTTAGGTCGTCCCACATGAATCCATTCAATTATCACCCAGGCCACAGTGGCAAACGAAGCCGCAATGTCGGTATTTAAAAATGCCAGCGAGGTTACATTATCAACAGCTACTTCGCTGCCCGCGTTGAAGCCGTACCAGCCGAACCACAGCAGTCCGCTGCCGATAGCGACAAGCGGAATGCTGTTGGGGGTGCTGTTTTTATCGACACGTGCACCAACATAAAACACCGATGCCAATGCAGCAAAACCAGCGGTAGCATGAACTACAATACCACCGGCAAAATCAAGAACACCCCAGTCGGCCAGGAGCCCCCCGCCCCAGATCATGTGTACAAACGGGTAATATACCAGTATCTGCCACACGGTTAAAAAGATCATATATGATTTGAACGTTACACGGTTTGCAAATGCTCCGGTAATGAGTGCCGGTGTAATAATGGCAAACATCATCTGGTAGGCAATGAAAACAAACTCGGGAATTTGTCCGTTGGTATACATCGAATCCATGCCGACACCGGCCAGAAAAGCCTTGTCGAAATTGCCGAAAATACCACCGTCACCACCACTGAAACATAATGAATAGCCAAAAGCCACCCACAATACGGTGGTCCATCCGAGTGAAACAAAACTCTGGATCATAATACCCAGAATGTTGCGCTTGGTGGCCAAACCACCATAGAAAAATGCCAGACCCGGAGTCATAAGCATTACAAGGCTTGTTGCAAGCAACATAAAGCCGGTTGAACCTGTGTCAATCATTTTTTATTCTCCTGTATTTTATTAAAGTGTGAATCCGAAAACCAGAAATACATTTTCAGCCATGGGGTTGACAATGAAAGATGTTGAAACCGGCAAGGTGAATTGATCCGTAATGCGGATGTCTTTTTTCACTTTGATTCCGGTATTGACAAATCCCATGGTGTTGCCGTAAAAACCGCGCGTAATGCCGGCTTGCTTGTCGTCATCGCTTGGTTTGTTGGGCGTAAATCCTGCAAACAAATCGTAATTGGTATTGCCGCAGGTGCCACTGTAGCAGAGTTCCAGATAAGTGGAATAAAACAATTTTCCGTTGGCATGGCGTGCATCGGCTCCATACACATTGGTGGCCACCAGTAACGATAAAGGAAGATCTTCGGTGCCTTTCCATTTAATGGTCCCTTCAAATATATGTCCGGTCAGCGTATCATTGTATTCAAAGTAATTGTTGAACGCACCCGGTGTTTCATTCGGAAAGAAATAGTCGGTGATGGTAATATCCACCTTATCATTCCAGGTATACGTCAGAAACAGATCGGTTTCCTGTGCCTGCGAAAAGTTGTTGGTAGCAAAGGCTCCCCAAACGCCGAAAGTGAAATTACATGCGGCCAGACTGATGGTTGGCTGTATGCTGGGCGATGCTCCGAAATCGGTTCCGCGCCATACATAGCGGCTCATGATATCTGCTCCGCTGTTGAAAGTAACTTTTGAACTATCCTGCGCATTGGTTGACAGTGGCATCAACGCTACGAAAATCAACAGAATTACAAGTCGGTTTTTTTGCTTCATAGGTGTTGCTTTAAATTCGCAACAAAGCAATAAAACCCGCATCAAATGCAGAATACCGGATCAACGGAAAAGTATGCGTGCATTACGGAATCTTTTTTACGTGATTCACGTAGTCCTGAAATTTCAGATATCTATTATTTTATTCCGGATAGCATATTTAATCAGTTCCACCGTTGTTTTTAGTCCGAGCTTCTGCATGATATGCGTTTTGTGTGTTTCAACCGTGCGGATACTGATAAACAGTTTATCGGCCATTTCCTGATTCGAAAGACCTGCGCAAAACAGCTGCAGGACTTCGTTTTCGCGCTGTGACAAGGGCTCCGAAATGGTTTCGTTTTTCTCTTCTTTTTCCAGTTTACGCATTAAAGCTTTTCGTAACACCACCGAAGTTGCTTCGCCAAAATATTCTTCTCCGGCAAAAATGCGACGTATGGCATCGGTGAGTTCACGTGCCGGAATGTTTTTCGGAAGATATCCTCTGGCACCCGCTTTTATGGCCCGGATGATATATTCTTCATCGTTGTGCATGGATAAAATAAGCACCGGCAACGAAGAACGGATTTCATGAATCAAAGGAATGGCCTCTATTCCCGATTTATCGGGGAGCGAAATATCCAGTATGATTACATCCGGAATATTTTGCTCGAGTGTATTCAATGCTTCGGCCACCGAACTGGCTTCGGCCACCACTTCAATATCTGTGGTTCCCGAAATGATTGCTTTCACACCATCGCGTACAATGTCGTGATCGTCCACCAGCATTATTTTGATTTTATTGTTCATCGTTGTTTTATATTTGATACATCAGTTCTATGGTGGTTCCGCATTTCTGCTGCGATGAAATCTGCAGTCTGGCACCCAGCAAGGCTGCTCGTTCGCGGATGTTGGCCAGTCCAATTCCCCGCGAGGGTTCTTCCGAACCGAAACCGCAGCCATTGTCCTGAATCCGCATGGATATTGTTTTCTTTTCAAAAGAAAAATCCACCGTAATTTCCGATGCATGACTGTGTTTAACGGCATTGGTCAGTGCTTCCTGTAAAATTCTGTACAGATGTGTGGCGTCCAGGTCGCTCAGCGTCAAATCAACATCGGAAATAGATTGTTGAACAGAAATGCCGGAACTTTCTTCCATTTGGGAGCAAAGACTACGCAGCGCGCTTGAGAGGCCAAACTCCGAAAGTTCTGAAGGGGCAAGTCCTTTCGATATTTTCCGCAATTCGGTAATTCCCTGATGAACCAGTTTTTGCGAAGCCACATATGGAACCAGATTCCGGATGTTTTCATTTTGTCCCATACTTTCAAGCTGAAAGCGCGCGGCCACAAAAATTTGTCCGATGCCATCGTGCAACTCGCGCGAAAGCCGCTGCCGCTCTTGTTCCTGGCCTTCAATAAATGAACTGATTCGTTGTTTTCGTTCTTCTTCGAGCTGTATTTCGCGTGCCTGAATTTCATTGTGCTGATCGCTGAGTTTTTGCGACATGTCGTTGAACGCGTCGGCCAGCTCGCCAATTTCATCACTGCTTTGATGTTCAACCTGAACGCCCAAACGACCCTGACTGATTTCAGAAACGGCATTACGCAGGCGCAGAATGGGTCTGGTGAAAATTCCCGACAACCAGAATGATGCAAAAACCAGAATAAAAACAATGGCCACACTGACTAAAAGCAGCGTGTTGCGCAGTTTTTCAAGGGGCATCAGTGCTTCTTTCTTGTCAATCTCGGCCAGAATAGCCCAATCGGTTCCCGGAATCTGCAATCGGCTTCCGGAGCTGAGAACGGGAATACCGCGATAGTCGTTTCCGATGAGTTCACATTCATTTTTTTCAAACACCTGTCTGGCAGGAACGGTTTCGGCGGTTACATGCATAACCGAGTTTGTGATAAATCTCGATTGACTCCGCAACCTGTAGTCACGCCCGGTTACATACACTTCGCCACTGTATCCGAGTCCGTTCTGATCGTTTTGTTCAAGCAGAATGCTGTTGAGCGCATCAGCCGAAATACTGATGCCAACAGCTCCGGTAACAAGGGATCCCTGACGGGCAGGAGCAAAAACGTACATCAGCGGCTGATGAGTCGTTGTATCGTAATCCCTTATTTGGACTTCGTTTTCAGTGATGGCTTTTTTTGCGGTTGAAGAAAAAGGATAGTTGTTTTCACCGGAAAAATATACAGCACAAATTTCTTTTTGGCTGTTTCTGGAAATGATAAAACCGTTGTTGTTTTCTGAAAACAAAATCAACTGATGATGTCCGGGCCGGTCAAAAACAGTTGAAAACACATAGCTTCCGGGTGTTTCAACAGCAATGGTGTCGCCGTCTTTCATCATTTCTGTATGATGATTCAGGGCAGAGAAAAATTCTGTCAGTTCCTGTGACTGTCCGAGTTGCAGCACTTCGGCACTCCGGTCGCGAAAGTATTGTTCCAGTTGAAATTTTCGCGCATTGCGTATGGTTTTCAATTGCGCAAACGTTCGTTCAGTTATGGATGTATTGGCGATCCGGTAAGTGATGATGCCTGTTACCGCAATAATGGCAATGCCTGTCAACGACAGGAACAAAACAAATCGGTCGCGGAGGTTGGTCTTCATTTATGTACTGTTGATGCAAAGATACAGGTTCTGCAATATTTATTTTGAGATAATGATTTTCACATCAGACTTGCGATGCTATTGCAGTTCAAACGCATCCATATAATTCTTTACAATAAACACATCGCCATCGCGGAATTCAAGCTCGAGGGAGATGTCTTCGCCTACTGATGGCAAAGAAAATTGAATCCGAAAATCTGAAAAGCAATCAGCATAACAGTTCCCGGCTTTGGATTTCATCATCAGCGTTGACGGATCCTGACTAAATACTTCATCTTCGGGATGAATGGGAATAAAAGCTATTTTGCCAGTGCAGCAATAAATTTTGTTTTCCACTTCTGGGTTCGTGCACAAAATGGTTTTTTGAGTCAGAACTGTTTGTCCGTCAGTGAGCGTTATAGTGCGACTAAAGTCCTGCTCTCGGTTATTGTTGTTGATGAAATATCCTATGTATGCTTTAAGATTTGGTTTGCTGGTGCCTGACCCAGGTATTTCCAATGTATACAATTGTTCCTGATATTTCATTATTTCTTTGAAAGTTAAAGTACTATACATCTGATAATGGGCTGGCGCATACCATTTGGATTCTGTAAATATAATGGTGTTGTCTTTGAATACACATTCGTAGGAATCGCTCGTGATTTCATGTATTTCCGGATGATCAGTATTAAAGTTTCTGATAACGGAAAGTGTCATTTTTACATCTTTAGTGTCAACAGTAAAATATTCAGTTGTTGTCTTTAACTCTTTTATTAAAACAGTTTCAAGATTATTATCCAGTTTCAGAAGTTCAAAATACAAGCGGCAATCTTCGATCACCGTGATTCCAACACCATCTGTATTCACTGCTTTATAAATGCGGCTTACACAGCTATCGGAAAACGAATCCGGATCTTTTTGCAATTCAGCAATGGGATAGGATCCGGGCAACTGAGCGGTTTCTATATATCCCACCAGATCTGCAAATTTAAAATCCGGAGAATTATTTAAATTGATACAATAGGAGTGTTGGAATGTTTCAATATTGATTTTCTGCAGAGATATTCCAATGATGTCTCCGTTACAATTGAAAAGCATTGCCTGTTTCTGTACTTCGTTGTTTTGAATATCTGTTTGTTTGATAAAACAGGGAACTATAATTTTTGTCCAGGCAGAATCTTTTTCATTTTTTATTCTCCAGTATTCAACGCCTGCATCGAGCTGCAAAACTGGTATTCCATGCGGCTTATCAAGTATTTGGGTGGTTTTGCTGAAAGAATAAATCTGCGAAAAACCAACGATGCTGATGAGCGTAAAAACAAAAACAGAAAATAATTTCATTTGAATGGATTTAGGGTGTTTCGAAAACCATTTTATCATATTGAGCCTCGCTGTCATTCTGAGCGGTTCCGATAGCTATCGGAACGAAGAATAGAGAGCGGAGTGATAGACACTTTAGAAAGATCGATGCAATCAACAAAACCCCAGCTCTGTAGGTTAATAAAAACACTTGTTGATTGCATATATCTTAAGTTTTTTAGAAGTGCCCTTTATTATTTCAGAAACCGTTTCAGCCACTTCATTTTGCCTTTGGTGTAGGGTGGATATTTCAGATTGGGTTCGAAACGGAATGGTTTATACATAACGCTTTTGTAATGCGAAAAGGTACGGAAGCCGGCTTCGCCGTGATAGCTGCCGGTACCACTGTGACCCACGCCGCCAAATGGCAGACGCGGATTTGAAATATGCATAATGGTGTCGTTGATGGCACCGCCGCCAAACGATATTTCGTGCAGAATTTTCCGACGCTGCGTTTTGCTTTTGGTGAAAACATAGCATGCAAGCGGCTTCGGACGGTTCTTGACTTCAGCAATCACGTTGTCCGGATCATCAAAACCAATCACCGGAAGTATGGGTCCGAAGATTTCATCGTCCATCACCGGGTGCGAAAAATCAAGGTCGTTCAGAATGGTCGGGCTGATGTAGCGCTCATTCCGGTCGTGTTCGCCGCCATAAATAATTTTTGAATGATCAATCAGATTCACCAGCCGGTCGAAGTTGCGCTCGTTGATAATCTGCACATGATTTTTATTTTCGAACGAATAGCGGAATTCATCAATCTGAGCCTTAATGGCGTTCAGAAATTTTTCTTTGATTTTATTTTCAACCAGCACATAATCGGGCGCAATGCAGGTTTGACCGGCATTGAGAAATTTTCCCCACACCAGGCGTTTGGCTGTTACATCGAGGTTGGTATCGGCAAACACAAAGGCCGGACTTTTTCCACCCAGCTCCAGCGTGACGGGTGTCAGATTTTTGGCGGCAGCCTGATACACAATATTGCCAACGGGTACACTGCCGGTGAAAAAGATTTTATCAAACTTTTCTTTCAGCAAAGCGGTTGTTTCCGGCACACCGCCTTCGATGACGCGAAATACGCCCGGATCGAAACTGTTGTTGATCAGCTCCGCCATGAGTGCGGAGGTGTGAGCTGATAATTCGCTGGGTTTCAGAATTACAGTGTTTCCCGCTGCCAGTGCGGCAATAGCAGGTGCAAACGACAGCTGATACGGATAATTCCAGGCACCAATGATCAGACAAACACCATAGGGTTCGGGCACGATAAACGAGCGCGCCGGCATATTCGGAAGGTTGGTCAACACACGCTTTTGTCTGCTCCAGCGACGCATTTTTTTCAATGATTCGCCGATATCGCTGTATAAAATACCCAGCTCGGTGGCGTAGGTTTCGAATTCTCCTTTTCTGAAATCGGCGTAAATGGCTTCATAGAGCCGTTTTTCATTGGCCTGAAGCTGCGATTTCAGCTTTTGCAATTGTTCTGCTCTGAAGCGGATATCTTTAGTGACATTCGAATGAAAAAAGTCACGTTGCTGTTGAATAATTTCTGCGTATTCCATGAATTCAAAGGTAGATAAAATATTAGTCTCCCCGACATTTCACCGTCAGCAAAAATACAGCTGTCATCCTGAGTTTCGCTCCTGTAGCGCTTCTTGCGGAATAGCTTGCGAAGTATCGAAGGAGACAGCAGCCCAGCTGTCGTTCTTCGATACATTTGAAGTCTGGTGTTTTGTCAAGCTACTTCTGCAAATACTCTGAATGACAGCTGGGCTAAGACTTGTGATTCCCGACATTTTACTGTCAGCGAGAAGTGGTTTATGATAAGTCATTGCTGACGTGGAATTTTATCTGACTGCAAGGCAGACGCCGGGAAGAAACAGGGGCGGTTGGGTGTAGTCTGATAAATTAATTCCTGCGGGTTGAGTCTCCAGACTCAACCCCACAACTCCGTTTAAAAAGACTACACCCAACCGACCGCATGCCTCATGCATTGTGCGTTGAGTTCTGTGCGTTGCGCTTTATATCAGCACATCCATCCTTCTGTCACGCGATAGTGTTTTTTGGTATTAATTCTTCTGTTTTATTTATTTCTGTCAACATAAATAAGTGTTCCTCCAAAACAATTATTTTCACCCGTTAATATGCCCCGGTTAAATAAGGCATGCGCATACATGAGCATCGTTTTATCATCAAAGATTGCTTTACTCCACTTTCCACTTGTTTTTATTTGGGTGGCTAAAGAATCAAAATTGACCGTTTTTTCAAGCGCAGCTAATTCGTCCATGGTGTATGGCCATCCGTTGATGTTCTTTAAAGCTTTTCCTTTTTTAAATTCAAAGTATCTTTCTTTGTTTTTACATGCCAGCAAAGACACTTTTAATAATCCAGCTTTATTATATTTCAAATTATATTCCGTGTGCAAAGCCCCTTTTAAGAAGTTTCCCTGTGCGCAATACTCTCTGGTTATTCCGGTTTTCAGATTTTTTACATTTACAACCAAAAAATACTGGAATGTACTTTCATTTTGAATGGCAGCTAGATAATTCAGATACAGCTCATCATTTTGTTGTCTGCTATTTTTAGTAGCAGCAGAATCATTCAGATTAATTTTACTCTCCTTTTGTTTCGTAAAACAGGAAGTCAATATAAATAATAAAAGAATAAATATGTTATACCGTTTCA
>CAYSCE010000087.1:0-10276 GCA_964429475.1 uncultured Bacteroidaceae bacterium
ATTTCGTTTTGTTAAATTCCCGAATAATGCCGCTTCTTTAAGTAAAATCAGAATGGCGATCTATTCGTAAATATTCAGTCTACTACATACACATCGGTACGTTATAGTGTTTATATACCAGAAAACACAGGCGATAAACGACTCCCCGTGGTGGTCTTCCTTGACCCGCATGGCAAAACATCGGAGGCATTGAGGAAATATTGTTTATTGGCCGACCAATATCAAATTGCATTGGTAGGATTCGATTATTCAGCCAATGGAGTAGCCTACGATTCGATTGTAAAAAAATTCAGTCCGTGGCTGAAGGAACTGTATGAAAATGCGCCGGTTGATACTGCAAATTTGTATGTCGCAGGCTTTTCGGGTGGCGCACGAGTGGCATCGAGACTTGAATTTGATGTCAGGCAAATAAAAGCTACAGCGCTTTGCGGAGCAGGCCCATCCAACATCCGCTACTGGAATCTGATGAAAAACCCCGTGATGTTTTTCAGCGGCACCGGAGATTTCAACTATATTGAGATGAATTCCGTACACAATGCACCCGAAAAAAGCAGGACCACATCTCTACATATTTTCAGAGGCAAACACGAATGGCCGCCGGTTGAATCGTTCGAAGATTTTTTTATTCTGATGAACAGACTGCACAAAGGTACGGTGAAAAATTCCGATACAAAAATATTGAAAAGGACGCGTGCATGCTTGCAGGAAAACCGTCCCGACCTGGCTTTGTACAGCGCTGTCAGCGGCCTTTATGCTCTTGATGAATCTGCTGCTCCGCAACTCAAAGCACTGGCCGACAGCATCGGAAAAAATATTCCGGATTCGTTTGAAAAAGAATTTATTGCTGCCATGCAGAAAGAAACCGAGCAGCAAAGCCAGATTCAGCTGATGTATCACCAGCTTGACACCACCAGATACAAAGCGTATCTCCATGATATTGATGCCGCATTGAAAAAAGATTCTCTCTCGCTGCAGGCCGATGTGAATTACAGACTCAAAGCTTACTGCGGCATGGTTGCCTACAGTTTCTGCAACAAAGCTTATGCTGATAAATCTCCGAATTTGTACAAACTGCTTAAAATGTACGAATTCACCGAACCAGAAAACACCGATATGCTTATTCTGTTTTCGGTATATTATGCCGGTCTGAACGATTGCAACAACGCTCGCATTCAGCTGAACAAAGCAAAAAGAGCCGGATTTAAAGATCTGAAAAGCCTGAAAAAATACTCCGAATTCAACAATTGCGAAGAGATGCCGTGATGCATATTATTCTTCGGAAAAAAATACACCGACTTCACTCAAACAAGGTTCAGCCGCTGATTTCAGAATACGGATACGCAACATTTTTGCTGTGTGATTTTTCTGCAACGGAATAATCCGCAAAGCACCAATACTTGTTACTTCTGCCATCTGCTGCCAGTTGCCGTTTTTAAATATATCAACAGCTACTGAATCAATGCGGTGTCCCAGTTTGATGTTTTCACGAAGCGTAATGAAATTAAATGTCTGAGCCTTTTTCCAGCGAAGAATAATTTCTGCTGACACTACGCCGTCATCGGTTGCCCAAAACGAATATCGGCTGCTGTCGGTCAGATGTGCAATACCAAATGCAGTTTTGTTTCCGCCTCTGATATTGCTGGCTTTGATGTGTGCCTTTGCTGCCAGATTTTCATCAAACGCCCCGCGAAGCCATTTCCCAAATGCAGCCAAAGTATCAACATCGTTCTGATGAAGCTGTCCGCGGGTGTCGGGCGACAATCCCAGATCGAGGCACTGCCCGCGACCAACGGAACTAAAATAAATATTTTTCAAATCGGCGACCGATTTTACCTGCGCATCCTGATCGGCATGATAAAACCAGCCCGGACGCAAGGGGACATCGCATTCTCCGGGTATCCAGAATTTTCCATCGCGATGACCGGAAATGCCTTCTTTGTAGCGCGTATCACCAGGTACCGGTCTTTCTGAATCATCGCTGCCATGCGGAGTGTAGGTCGCCCAACAGGTTTCGCCGGCCATGCCGTTTTCATTTCCAATCCAGCGCACATCCCAGCCGGCGTCGCTGAAAATGCAGGCCATTGGCTGTATATAGCGTGTTATAGCCCATGTTGTGTCCCAGCCATAATATGTTTTTCTGTCAATATTTCTAATCTCCCGGGAGCCGCCATAAAAGCCGTCTCCACCATTGGCGCCATCGTGCCACGACATAAACAAATCACCGTAACGCGAATAAATCTCACTCAACTGCTCTCTGTAAATCCGCACGTATTCAGGCTTTCCATAATAGGCACTGTTGCGGTCCCACGGCGAAACATACACACCAAATTTCATATCAAGGCTGTCGCACGCGTCACGGAAAGCCCGCACTAAATCTCCTGCACCGTTTTGCCAGGGACTTTTTGAAATATTATAGTCTGTTGTTTTTGTTGGCCACAAACAAAATCCATCATGATGTTTGCACACGAAAACAATTCCTCTCATGCCGGCAGCTTTGGCTGCTGAAACAATCTGAATTGCATCGAAGTCAGTCGGATTGAAAATAGCCGGATCAGCATCGCCATACCCCCATTCCTTGTTTTCGAAGGTCGTTGGTGTAAAATGAATGATAGCGTAAAACTCTGTTTCGTGCCACCGTAGCTGTCGTTCCGAAGGCACCGCACCAAACGGTTTTGGTTCTGCATTATTTTGCGAAAAACCGGCCGCAGTAATTAAACACACTGCGGCAAAAATAAGGGCTGAAAAATATTTCATCTGAAATCGGGTTGAGGAAATCGGATCAAAAATACAAAATTTTAATCCCCGCACACCCCTCGAAGAGTTTTGAACTCTTCGAGGGGTTGTGAGTAAAATGTGTATTTTTGTGCATGAGCTTAAACAAGGACGAAAAACTATATTATTCCATCGGTGAAATCACCGAGCGATATAGCATTCGTCCATCGGCGCTGCATTTCTGGGAAAAACAGTTTCCCGAGCTGAAGCCACGCAGAAATAAAAAAGGAAATCGTTTTTACACCGAAGAAGATCTGGTGCTGCTGGATATGATTTATTATCTCACCAAAGTGAAAGGCTACACCCTGAAAGGCGCACGTGACCACATTAAAGCCGACCGGAAAAATGTTGAGCGCAATGCCGCAATTTCATCCACATTGCAGCGTTTAAAGAGTTTTCTGGTTGAATTGAAAGATGTATTGAAATAAGATTTTTGCTATGGTAGCCATGTCACGGATTGCAAATTAGGAGTGTTCGAAACACCGAACACTCCTAATTTGTAATCCGTGACAGTAACTTCTTCCGGCCTCAATTCCCCGTGTACCCAGCCTCGCTTTTCCAATCGGAATAATAAATCACCAGATCAGCTTCGCTTTTCCAGGTTGTAAAATATACCTTCCAGTTCGCATCGCTCTTCCATTCAGTAAAATACCAAACGCCTGAATCGGGTGTAGCATCGCTTTTCCATTCGGTCACATACACAATCATATCGGCTTCGCTTTTCCACTCGGTTACGTACACCACTTTATCGGCTTCGCTTTTCCATTCAGTCACGTAAACTACCTGCGCGCGCGACAGGCCAAATGCGGCCATCATTATTATTGAGAACAATATTGCTTTCATGGTTCAGTTTTTTTGCGCCGCTATGCAACAACTATTGTACCGCACGAAAAAAGAGATTGTCTCAAAACAGCATATTGTTACGACATTCCACCGTTCCGGCTGGTGATTTGAAATTCTTCAGTGCTATTTAGCCGGAACATGGAACCGTCGTAACAACAGCAAAAACAACGGTTCCATGTCCTTCAGCTCCTTCGTCGCTTTCGGACGGTGGAATGTTGTTTTTGCTCCGGTGTTTTTTATTTGAGAAATCCACTTAACAGAGTTTTGAAATGAAAATTAAAATTCGAATTTGATTCCCTGCGCCAGCGGAAGTTCGTTGCTGTAATTAATCATATTCGTCTGGCGGCGCATATATTGTTTCCAGCTGTCAGAGCCCGATTCACGTCCAACACCCGTATCTTTTTCACCTCCGAAAGCACCACCGATTTCAGCACCTGATGTACCTGCGTTGATATTGGCAATTCCGCAGTCGGAGCCTGCATCGGAAAGGAATTTTTCAGCTTCGCGCATGTTCAGCGTAAAAATGGAAGATGATAATCCCTGGGGAACCGCATTATTGATTTCAATAGCATTTTCAATATCGCCATCGTATTTAATCAGATACAAAATCGGCGCAAAGGTTTCTTCCTGAACAATTTTATAATGATTTTCAGCTTCAACCAAAGCAGGAATCACGTAATTGCCGCTCAGATTTTTTTTGCCTTCCACTTTGGTTCCGCCAAACAATACTTTTCCGCCTTCTTTTTTTACTTCTTCGATGGCATGAAGAAACGCATCAACAGCGGCCTGATCAACCAGTGGCCCAACAAGCACATCGGGGTCAAGCGGATTGCCGATTTTTTCTTTAATCTGTTCATAGGTGCTGAGCAAATTATACTTCACTTCGTTGTACACTTTTTTATGAACAATAATGCGGCGCGTCGATGTACAGCGCTGACCACAGGTTCCAACTGCACCAAATACGGTTGATGCAATGGCCATTTTCAGGTCGGCTGAATCGGAAATAATAACTGCATTGTTTCCACCCAACTCAAGAATTGATTTTCCAAGACGTTCGCCAATAATGGCTCCGGCTCTTTTCCCAACGCGGGTTGATCCTGTAATTGAAAAAAGCGGAATACGTTTGTCAGCTACAAAATTATCGCCGAGTACCGATGATTTTGCAATCACCAGATTGAATACGCCTTCAGGAATATTATTGCGTTTCAAAACATCAACGATAATCTTCTGAGTAGCAATGGCACAAAGCGGTGTTTTTGAACTGGGTTTCCAGATGACCACATCGCCACAAACCGCTGCCAGCATGGAATTCCATGCCCATACAGCAACAGGAAAGTTGAAAGATGTAATCAAACCAACCACGCCAAGCGGATGATACTGATCGTACATGCGGTGCTCGCGGCGCTCGGAATGCATGGTATATCCATTTAGCAAGCGCGACTGACCAACAGCAAAGTCACATATATCAATCATTTCCTGCACTTCGCCCATGCCTTCCTGATGTATTTTTCCCATTTCGAGCGAAACAAGAAATCCCAGATCTTCTTTGGCTTCGCGCAAAGCAAGTCCTATCTGACGAACGATTTCGCCGCGTTGCGGTGCCGGTACTTCGCGCCAGACTTTGAAAGCATCCTGCGCTTTTTTCATCACAAATTCATAATCGGCTGCCGTGGCGTTTTTCACTTTGGCAATTTCACGATTGTCAATCGGTGAAACGGAAGTTGTAATATCACCTTTGCTTTTAAGCCACACTGTTCCTGTACAAACTCCATCATTGATTTCGCTGATGCCGAATTTTGTCAGTACCTGTTTGATTTTTTCTTCAATTTTCATTTTCTGATATCAGTTGTTTTAGTTGTTTTACATCATGAAAGGGTAACGGAAATCAGTGGCTGGTGCAAAGGTTTCCTTGATTGTACGCGGGCTTGTCCAGCGCAACAGATTTAGATTTCCGCCGGCTTTGTCGTTGGTGCCCGAAGCTCGCGCTCCACCAAATGGCTGCATGCCTACCATTGCGCCGGTTGGCTTGTCGTTGATATAGAAATTACCGGCAGCATTTTTCAATCTTTCGCAAATGTTGGCTGCGGCAATGCGGTCTTTCGAGAATACAGCACCTGTCAATGCGTATGGTGATGTCTGATCGCACAATTCAACAGCCCTGTCAATATCCTTGTCATCATACATATAAATCGTCATTACCGGTCCGAAAATCTCTTCTTCCATGGTTTTGAATTTCGGATTGGTAGTTTCGATAATAGTGGGCTGAATGAAAAAGCCTTTGGATTTATCACTTTTTCCACCGGAAATGATTTTTGCATCAGCAGCATTTTTGGCAAAATCGATATATTTCATAATGCTGTCAAACGAAGCCTCATCAATCACAGCATTCACAAAGTTTTTGAAGTCTCTGACATCGCCTATTGCGATTTCCGAAGTCATCTGAATTAATAAATCCTTTATTTCGGGCCACAACGATTTTGGAATGTAAGCCCGCGAAGCAGCTGAGCATTTCTGCCCCTGATATTCAAAAGCTCCGCGGATAATGCCCACTGCAACTTCGCGTGCATTGGCCGATGGATGCACAAATACAAAATCCTTTCCGCCGGTTTCGCCCACAATGCGCGGATACGATTTATACATGCCCAGATTTTCACTCACCGAACGCCATAGAGAATTGAATGTTCCATTGGAACCGGTAAAATGAATGCCGCCAAGATCTTTACTTCCGAATACTTGTTTGCCAATCAGCGAACCGCTACCTGGAAGAAAATTGATTACTCCGTTTGGCAATCCGGCTTCCATAAAAATCTTCATGAGGTAATAATTCGAGAAAATGGCTGTAGTGGCCGGTTTCCAGATGGTGGTATTGCCCATCAGCACGGGTGCCATATTCAGGTTCGACGCAATAGCGGTAAAGTTGAACGGCGAAACCGCAAATACAAAACCTTCCAATGCACGGTATTCCATTTTATTCAGCTGATTGAATCCCGATTTAGGCTGCTCGCTGTAAATTTTGGATGCAAAATATGCGTTATAACGCAAAAAGTCAATGGCTTCGCAAGCTGAATCAATCTCGGCCTGATAGGCGTTTTTGCTTTGCCCAAGCATTGTTGAGGCATTAATCAGATAGCGGTATTTGGTCGACAATAATTCGGCGGCTTTCAGCAATATGGCAGCACGAACAGTCCAGTCGGTTTCGGCCCAGGCTTCATGCGCTTTCATAGCTGCATCAATGGCCATTTTTACTTCTTTTTCGGTGGCCATATGATAGGTGGCCAGCACATGACCGTGATCGTGCGGCATGACAATTTTTCCAAGCTTTCCGGTGGTAACTTCCTTCCCGTCAATAATCAGAGGAATTTCTATTCGCGTGGTTTCAAGATTCTTCAGTTCGTTGGTCAGCATAATGCGCTCATTGCTTCCGGGCGCATAATTCAGAATTTGCTCATTGTGCGGGTTTTCAAAATCAAAAATGGCGTTATTCATAATTTTCAGTTTAAATGTGTTTTACTCGTTATGCATCATTATGCATATCGGCAGCAAAATTACATTTTTTAATATAACACCTGAAATGAAGTTATCAGATATTAAACTGCAAAATATCATAAAGAAAATAACAGCAGTAACTTATAGACCAGGAAACCGCAGACATGACAATTTGACACATCGCTTGCGTTGGCACACGCTTTGACAATGCGGCAACCGCAAAAAAAGACAATACCATGCAGAAAGGTTCAATCAATGTACAGACCGGGAATATTTTCCCGATTATTAAAAAATTCCTGTATTCGGAGCACGAAATTTTTCTCCGCGAATTGGTTTCAAATGCCGTAGATGCCACTACCAAGCTGAAAAAGCTGGTATCGCTGGGCAAGACCGATGTTGATCTGGGCGATCTGACCATTCAGGTTGATCTGGATACAAAGAAGAAAACGTTGAAAATTACCGATCGTGGCATTGGCATGACCGAAGAAGAAGTTCAGAAATACATTAATGAAATCGCTTTCAGCGGTGCCGAAGATTTTGTAAAGAAATTTATTGGCAAGGATGATAAGGAAATCAGCGGTATCATTGGCCATTTCGGGCTTGGTTTCTATTCATCGTTTATGGTTTCCGACAAAGTTGAAATCAATACGCTGAGCTATCAGGAAGGTGCAAAAGCTGTAAAATGGACTTGCGACGGATCGCCCGAGTATACGATGACCGAATCGAAACGTAAGGACCGCGGTACTGAAATTACACTTTTTCTGGCCGAGGATTCACTCGAATTCAATGAAGAATACCGCATTCTCGACATGCTGAAAAAATTCTGCCGTTTTCTGCCCTACCCGATTCAGTTCGGCATGGAAAAAACATCGGAACCCATTGAAGGCGAAAAAGACAAAGACGGAAATCAAAAATATCAGGATGTTGAAAAACCACGCATCATCAACAACACCGATCCGCTCTGGAAAAAAACGCCCACTGAGCTGAAAGACGAAGATTATAAAAACTTCTACCGCGAGTTGTATCCGTATTCATACGAAGAGCCGCTGTTCAATATTCATATCAATGTTGACTATCCGTTCAATCTGACCGGAATTCTGTACTTCCCGAAACTCAAGAAAAACCTGGAAGTTCAACGCAATAAAATTCAGCTTTACAGCAATCAGGTTTTTGTCACTGACAATGTCGAAAATATTGTTCCGGACTTTCTCACCTTGCTTCACGGAGTGATTGATTCACCCGATATTCCGCTCAATGTGAGCCGAAGCTATCTGCAGGGCGATCCCAACGTGAAAAAAATCAGCAGTCATATCACCAAAAAAGTGGCTGACAAACTCGAAGATCTGTATAAAAACAGCCGCGAAGACTTTGAAAAGAAATGGGACGATATCCGTGTGTTTATCCGCTACGGCATGATTACCACAGAATCGTTTGCCGAAAGAGCTGATAAATTTGCCTTGCTGAAAGACACTGAAGGAAAATTCTTTACGCTGGAAGAATACAGGGAAAAAATCAAGGATGCCCAGACCGATAAAGATGAAAAACTGGTATTTCTGTACACAACAGATAAAGAAGAACAGCACACCTACATTTCAGCTGCACAGGCCAAAGGTTATTCGGTGCTCGAGCTCGATTCAGTAATTGATATTCATTACATCGATTTTCTGGAACGTAAAAACGAGAAAGTCGCTTTTATGCGCGTAGATGCTGAACCTGTGGACAAGCTTATCAATAAAAATGTGGATGCTATTGTCAGCAAGCTAAGCGAAGACGAATCGAAAAAAGTGGAAGAGTTGTTCAAAGGCGCTGTACCGGCCGATGTACAGATTTTTGTTCACGTAGAAGCTGCTGCCGAGGATTCAGCTCCGGTAAGTCTGATGCAGCCCGAATTCATGCGCCGCATGAGTGATATGTCGCAACTGGGCGGCATGGACTACATGGCCGGCATGGGCCGCAGCTACACGTTGCTGGTGAATGCCAATCATCCGGTTGTGACAGGCCTGGTTGATACTGCCGATGAAGAGAAAAACAAAAATGTCGTCAGCCAGCTCATCGATCTTGCGTTATTGTCGCAGGGATTGCTTAAAGGCGAGAAACTGTCGAAGTTTATTAACCGCAGTATCGACATTATCAAATAAATTTTTACCTTTACTTTTCAAACAACACAATACAAGATGGAAAACACCACTCAAACCTTACCCAACGGAGGTCAACCAACATCTCCCCGGAAAGAAATCAAACCCAAAACCGGTTGTCTCGGTTCAACCATGATCATCATTCTGCTGCTGGTCATTCTGCTGCCGATCGGTATCTGGATGTGGCGCGCAAACAATAAAATGGTGAATAAAGATCAGGATGTTCAGGCACAATGGGCCAAAGTGGAAACGGCTTATCAGAAACGTGCCGACCTGGTTCAGAATTTTGTCAATACCATTAAAGGTATGTCCGAATTTGAACAATCTACCTTGACCCAGGTGATCGAAGCCCGTAGCAAAGCTTCCTCTGTAAATATCAATGCTGAAAATCTGGATGAAGAAACTTTCGCCAAGTTTGAAAAAGCGCAGGATGAATTCAGTGGCGCTCTGAGCAAACTTATGGTTGTTATGGAACAATACCCGACACTGCAGTCCACTGCAGGTTACATGAGCCTGATGACTGATCTGAAAGGCATCGAAAATGAAATTCGTGCAGAACGCAATACGTTCAATGAACTGGCTCAGGATTACAATAAATACATCAAACGCTTTCCCAACAAATGGCTTGCGTCGATGTTTGGTTTTGACAGCGTTGGATATTTCAAATCAGCTGCTGGTGCGGAAAAAGCAACAACTGTTGACTTCTCGAAGAAATAAAAACATTTCTTGTACAATTGTAAATCCCGACCCCATAAGGCCGGGATTTATTATTTTATAAATTATTGTGAATTTGTGATTGATATATATTTCGTTATTTAGATACCTGAATATGCTTTATTGTGTATAGAGCTATATTTTTATAAATTTGTATCTCACAAAACCAAAGAATGTGAAAATAACCAGTCCATTCAAAAATATCTGGCGGTTTTATGCCGAAGGTTTCCGCAACATGCCTTCGTGGGGACGTCAGGCCTGGACAGTTGTTATAATAAAAGGTATAGTTGTGTTTATCATCATGAAGCTGGTGTTTTTTCCAAATC
>CAYSCE010000088.1:0-10105 GCA_964429475.1 uncultured Bacteroidaceae bacterium
ACTTCATGGTTGCTTTCGGAATCTCGACATTCTCAACCACAGGACTGAACTGCTTCTTCGGAAAGTCCATCAATGATGGATCATACGTGGTGATAACGGTTACTTTTGCATGATAATCACTGGAGTCTTTGGATCCTGGCTGAGCACTCAACTGCATTGCGTTTGCAAGCATCAGAATTGTTCCCAGAAAAATGATAAATGCTTTCATATCCTTACTCGTTTTGTCCGTTTATAATTTCTTCGCCTTCACCCTGACTGTTCTGCTCCGTTTGCTTTTCAAGCGCAATAATGTTGTCGAGTTTTTGTTTTGCTTCGCTGAGCAGATCCTCGCCTTTGTAATTGTCAATGACGCTTTGCAAAGTATATTTTGCCTGATAATAATTTCCGGTTGCCACATATACATCGCTCAACAGAATGAATGATTTTGCAACCCAATATTCAAACGATGCAAAATCGTTGATCAGATCAAATACCAGCTTCTCCGACTCGGTGTATTTTCCGTTCTGATATTCGATCAATGCCAGATGATAATTGGCCTCGGCGCCCAGTTCCGAAGATTTCAGCTTAACCAGTTTCAGAAATTCGGCCTGCGCCTGCGGTAAATCATTCAGCTGATAAGCCGATCGAGCAATAACCGCCATGGCATCGTTCTTTTCACTCTGCGGAATCGATGTGTTGTCTATCACTTTCTGCGCGGCAACAATGGCTTCCTGATACTGATTATTGCTGTAATAGGCCGTCATAATATTACGCTGGGCTTCGTGCTTGTTCGACATCGATTGGGTCACGCGTTCCAGCTCGGTATATCGTTCAATGGCTTTCGGATAATTTTTCTGATTGAAATAAATTCTCGAAGCTTTTAATAACGCTATCTCGGTATTGGCTGAATACGGCTGTGCCACTACATATTCATACCCCTGCAATGCCCCATTGTAATCCTTGTTGCCGTATAAACATTCAGCACGGTTAAACTGTGCTTCGAGAATGAAAGTGCCGTTCGGAAACGATGCAATATATTTGTCCATGTCGGCTACAGCGCCTTCACAATCGCCTTTTTGCAACTTCGCTTCAGCAATGCGATAGGTCATGCTGTCCACTTCCATCTGCGACACTGTACTGCCCTGATCCGAAACAAATGAAATAAATATATCGATGCGGTCGATATCCGTACAGACCTGTTTCAGATTCATCAGCGCCAGCTTCGATTCATCGGTGCCTTTATAATCTGTCACTACCTGTTTAAATACATCAATGGCTTTGTCACTCTCATTCAATACACGATGAATACTGCCTTTCTTCAACAGTGCATCGGCGCGCAAAGGACTTTCAGGATAATCTTTAATCAGCTTTTCGTACGAACTCATGGCCTGTCTGTCTTCGTTCTGAATTTCGTAGGTAACTCCCGATTCATATAAGCCGTCATCGGCAAAACGCGAATTGGGATACTTACTGAAAAGCTGCGACAATGTAGTTTGCTTGCCACTGTAATTTTTACCCACACCCTGACATCTGGCTTTCTGCAACAAGGCATAATCCATGTTTTCCGATTTCAGCTCAAGCGATTTCTCATACCATTCAGTCGCCGGTTCATAGTTGCGCAAAATATAATTACAATCGGCCAGACGAAGCATAGCGTCGTTACGTATTCCTTTATCATCGCTCTCAGCCTGCTTCAGATACGATTCGAAATTCGATGCTGCATTTTTATAGTTCTTGCGATACATTTGCGCATAGCCAAGATTATAATAGCCGCGTGCAAAATATTTCAACTCTGCCGCTGCCGGATATTTTACAAACATGTCGAAACAAACCGCTGCCGAATCATATCGTTCGAGCCTGTAATGTGTTTCGCCTTTCCAGAAAAGCGCTTCAGCCCGCACTTTGCGGTCGTAGGTAAAAGTAATGGCTTTGTTGAACAATGCAAGCGCATTATAATAATCGCCACTGTTGAAAGTTTCAACACCATGATAATAATTTACTTTCTGATAGGCCGACCATATTTTTTCGTTCTTCACTTTAATGCCTTCAATCACCACAATGGCGTCTTTGTAATTTCCGGTCGACATAAGCAGATCAACCAGCAGTTCGCGCGCTTCTTCTGCACGCAGCGATTTCGGAAAATCATTCAGATATTGCTGCAACGATTTAATGGCGCCGTTGTATGGATGATAATCCAGTTCATACGATAACCGCGCATAATTAAACAAGCCGTCTTCAGTAATTGCCTGGTTGAAATTCAGACGGTATGCGTCGTTGAAGCTGGTCAATGCAAATTTCTTATTGCCCATTTTCAGATAACAGTCGGCCAGATGATAGCTGGCATTCTGATTCAGCGAGTCTTCCTGTGATGTCACAACCGAAAAATGTTCGGCAGCTTTCTGATAGTTGGTGTTCGAATAATATGTGTAGCCAAGCAGATAATTATCTTCGCGCGTAAGCGGAGTGGTTGTTTTGGCTGCAAACATTTCGAGATATGGCAATGCTGCTTTGTAATCTTTTTTGGCAACATAGGCATCACCGACCATACGTGCCATTTCGGCCTGACGCTTGACATTCGGATTTTCGAGCATCGGCGGGGCATACGTCAGCAACTCGTCAAATTTTTTCTGCAGATAATAAATCTGTGTGATGTAATAAGGCACAATGCCTCCGAACGTCGCATCTTCAGTCAGCTTTTTAAACGATGTCAGCGCAACTTCATACTGCCCTTCGTTGTAACTGATATGTCCGTAATAATAATTGGCCGGTGCCGTATAGGTGTTTTCCGAATCTTTGATCAGCATGAAACAACTGCGCGCTTTCAGAAAATCGTCGGTCATGAAATAGGAATATCCTTTTTTAAATTGATACTCTATCTGCTGCTCCGGCGACAAAATATTTACCGAAACCAGTTCATATGCTTCAGCAGCTTTTTTATAACTCTTTTCGCGGTACAGTATATTTCCCATGTAAAAGCGCGCCATGGGTGTATAACTGTTTTCGGGATGTTTCGAAACAAATGCATACAACAACGCCTTGGCATCGTTGTTCAGCAATTCGTACGAACAACGCGCTATCTGAAACTCCGATTCAATACGCACCGGATTCTCGGCATCCGGAATTTGTGCTATCACCTGCTGAAAAGCATCGCGGGCCGCCCCGAATTTTTCTTTCATCATCAGATCGCTGCCCGAAGCATACAATGCCATCGGATCCTGATACTCCCTGGTCAACTGTCCGAATGCCGCAAACTGAAATATCATCAGCATTGCTGCAATCAGAAATCTTGAATTTTTCATATGCAAAATAAGATTTGGAACGATAAAATTACTTCGATATCCAGTCCCTATATTTTAAGAGGTGCAAACTTATTAACAACACTTTTTTAATAGTTGCAGTTGTAACTTGAATTCAGCCGTTTTGCTGCAACCGGATTTCAATATAACCGGTTTGCACCCGGATTTATTGTTGAAATAAAAGCGCCCCGCCTGCAGTTTTGTATATTTGCTGCTCAATAGCCGCTATGAATCAAATCGTCCGTCAGGGTATCACACTGCAAGGCAACTGGAGTTTCGCCAGCTTCATCGGTATCGTTGGCGGCGCTGTCATGATGGTATATCCGGCCACACAACTGTTTGGACCTGTTGTCGTTTTTCTGCTGCTGCCCGTGTTTCTGGCAATCCGCGGCACCCATATCAATCATGACAAAAAAACAATCCGCAAATGGCAGTGGTGGTATGGATTCAAATTCGGAAAAGTCATTTCATACGAAGACTACAAAACCGTCGGACTACGCAATTTTTACACCTGCAATTCCATCGGATGTAAAAGCGTCAATGGAACTTTTACGGCCAACACCTACGAAATATGGATCAGCGGTGCAGGCAAACCCAATGTACTCGTCACTGAATTTCAGGAATACAGAAAAGCCCGCCATTTCCTCGAAGAATTTTCGGAAGCATCAGGTCTTCCTTTTGTCGATGATTACGAAGAAAAGATGATGCGCGCACAGACTCCAAACCCCTCGAAGGGTTTGAAACACGTCGAGGGGTTTTAAAAGTATCGGTGCGCTCAATATTATTCAAATCTCTTTACTTTTTTAATCCCCCGAAAAAGTAATTGTCTTACATTTGCAGAAAATTGCAAAAGTAACTCACCCGGATTTTGAAACTTTCACTGAATGAGAACAAAGTACATTGATTTGATCGAGCAGACATTTGAATTCCCGCAGGAGGAATTCAAAGTGATTGATAATGAGCTCTTATGGAACGATATCAATCTGATGCAGATCATAGAACAGTATGGTACACCGCTTCGTATTTCCTTTGTGCCCAGCATCAGCCGGCAAATACAGAAGGCCAAGAGAATGTTCAATGTAGCCATGGCAAAAGTCGATTATCAGGGCGAATATTACTACGCATATTGTACAAAAAGCAGCCATTTTGCGCACGTACTTGAAGAGGCTTTGAAAAATAATGTGCATCTTGAAACATCCAGTGCCTTCGATATTCATATTATTGAACAGCTCTTTGAGGAGAAAAAAATATCGCAGGATACCTATATTATCTGCAATGGTTTCAAACGTCAGCAATATATTGAGAATATTTCACGCCTCATCAATTCCGGCTTTTCCAATTGTATTCCGGTTATTGACAACAAGGAAGAATTGCTCGAATATAAAATCAAACGCGGCGTAAAAGCCAACCTCGGAATCCGCATTGCTGCGGAAGAAGAACCGATGTTTGAGTTCTATACATCGAGGCTGGGTGTGCGCTACAACGATATTATTCCGTTTTATAATCTCTACGTACGCAATCATCCCAACTTCAATCTTAAAATGCTGCATTTCTTTATCAATACCGGAATAAAGGATTCAGCCTATTACTGGAGTGAACTTACCAAGTGTGTGAATGTGTATGTCGAACTGAAACGACTTGCACCAACACTTGATACATTGAACATTGGCGGCGGTTTCCCAATTAAAAATTCGCTCGTATTCGACTACGACTACGAATATATGGCCGAAGAAATCATTGCCCAGATTAAAAACATTTGCAACCAGAATAAAGTCCCCGAACCTAATATTTTCACTGAATTTGGCTCCTATACCGTTGGCGAAAGCGGTGCTGTGCTCTACTCTATTCTGGGACAGAAACAACAAAACGACCGCGAAATGTGGAATATGATCGACAGCTCGTTCATGACCACACTGCCTGATACCTGGGCACTGAATCAGCGTTTTATTCTGCTGGCCATCAATCACTGGGACTACGAATATCAACGAATATTTCTCGGTGGCCTTACCTGCGACAGCCACGATTACTACAATGCTGAAGCACACGCCAACGCCATTTTCCTTCCGAAAATTGAACCCAACGATCCCCAATACATCGGTTTCTTTCATACCGGAGCTTATCAGGAATCACTGGGCGGTTTCGGCGGAATTCAGCATTGCCTGATTCCAGCCCCCAAGCACATTCTCATTCTTGAAGATCCCGAAACAGGCGAGCTTTACCCCAAACTTTTTGCGAAAGAGCAAAGCTATAAGTCGATGCTCAAAATTCTGGGGTTCTAGACAGATTTTCAGTCTTATTACTAAAACGAATACTAAAACAGGCCTATAGATTAAGCCACGCATGTTGTCATCCTGAACTTGTTTCAGGATCTACCATGCGTGGCTCCTCATCCACCGCAGACCCTGAAACAAGTTCAGGGTGACACGGTGGATGAGGATTGAAGTACGCGAATCCGGTAGTAAAATATCCATTGTATCAATTCGGGATGATTTTGATTTTTTCAGACCCGGCTGTTATAGAATCTGCTTTAATTTTGGCTTCCAATCTACCAACAACCTTGCTTTATATACAAAACCATCGACCAAAATCGGGTTTGGTATTGTTTTTTATGTATTTTTGTCCTGAAATCTAAAATCATGAAAAAACTAGCATTCTTATTCGTCATTGCATTGGTTGCCGGATTTGCCGGAAAAGTCAATGCTCAGAAACCTTTTAAAGGCATCGTGAATTATACCATTACCTATGAAGGGTCGTGGGATCCCGCTGCACTTGCCCAGCAACCAACCGAACAAAAAGTAATGATTCTTGGAAAACGCAGTAAAACTGAAACAATAGCTCCTGGTTACTCTGTTGCCAATATTACCAATGGCAATGATTCCAGCACGTTGGTATTACTCGACCTTTCCATGATGGGAGTAAAGTACTATATGAAAACCACTAAGGAAAAAATTCTGGAAGCTCTTGCTGAAAATAAAACTCCTGAAATTGTTTATTCCGAAGAGACTAAAGACATTGCCGGATATACCTGCAAAAAAGCCGAGTATATTACCGAAGATGAATTCGGCGACAAAACCACTACAGTTGTGTATTACAACACCACCATTGGCGGACCGGAAATCAATTTTGGCGGTAGCTTTACCGGCCTTAAAGGTTTCCCGATGGAATATATTATTACCACTGAAGAAGGAACCATTAAATTTACCACCGCATCGGTTCAGACCAAAAAAGTAAAACTGAAAGATACTGACTTCATGACGCCGGCCGATTACGAAGAACTTACCGAAGAAAAAGCCAAAGAATTATTCGGCGGCGGAGAATAAAGATTTACACATATTGTTGTTTATAAAAACCTTCCCCTGACCGGGAAGGTTTTTGCTTGTTATAGAGTTGCTTTTCGTACTTTTGTACCTTAATATGAATAAGCGCAAAAAAGATACGCCCGTTTCGAATACCCGGAAAAAACCGGTCAATACTGCGCGCAATTCCATGAAGGAAATTCATAAAGCCAAACATGCCCAGGCCAACGCGCAAAAAAGCAAACCGCGCAAAAGCAAAAATACCGGCAATACCATCGACAACTATCCCAACGCTCCGCATAAACCTTTTATCGAAGTATTGAAATCAAAGGAATCGCGCATCGGTTTCGGCTTATTTCTGGTGCTGTTCAGCGTGTTTCTGCTCTTCTCTTTTTTCTCGTATCTCAACCACTGGAAACAGGACGATAATGTCGTTCAGGTCGGACTCAGCATGCTGTTCGATTCCGAAGCCGTAGTCGAGAACACCATGGGAAAATTCGGTGCCTGGTTCGGTTATCTGTTTATTAAAAAATGGTTCGGGCTCGCATCATTTCTCATTACCATATTCATCGGAAACGGTGGCTTGCTGCTGCTCAATGTCAAGGCAATCCGTTTCTGGGACAGTGTGCTATTCCTGCTCGGTACCACCCTCTGGCTGTCGGTCTTTATGTCCGCAGTTTCTCCAAACTCAGGATCCGTCATCTGGGGCGGCCTGTTTGGCTGGCAAATGCGCGACTGGATCAGCAGCGTAATCGGAAATTTCGGTCTTATTGTAATTCTGCTGGTCGTTTTTGTTGCTTATGCTTCTTCCATAACCGGTATTAAATTACATGAACTTAAACTCCGTAAGACAGATGACGCTGAAACCGACGAATCAGCTGCTGCTGAAGCCAATTTCGTGAAATCTGATACAACTGGTTCTGATGAACAGGAACATGATGATTCAAACTTTTCAATTTTTCAGAAAGATGAAAAAAGTACAGCCGGTGAACAGGAGCTGATTGTTGATCCGGTTCAGAAAGACCAGTCTTTTGAAATTATTGAAAAAGCACCGGTCCACGAAGAGCCGGTTCAAGCCAACGAATCACCTGAAATTGAATTGCCTATTAACGATATCATTAAAGCGCAGGAAGAAGAACAAAAACAGAAAACCGGCGACGGAATTGCCTTTGTGATTGAAACTGCGCCCGATCCGGTGAATGGCAATAATACAGATCAGGATATTCCCGAACACCTTGGTTTGGATACCCTGTACGATCCGACCAAAGATCTGAGTATGTACGAATTTCCACCTACTACCCTGCTGATTGACCGCGGTACGGGCGACAGTAAAGTGGGCCGCGAAGAACTCGAACACAATAAAAACCGCATTGTTGAAACGCTCAACAACTACGATATTAAAATCAGCCAGATTAAAGCGACCATCGGACCAACGGTGACTATGTACGAAATTGTGCCGGCTCCCGGTGTGCGTATCAGCCGCATCAAAAATCTGGAAGACGACATTGCGCTGAGTCTGGCTGCTTTGGGAATCCGTATCATTGCTCCGATTCCGGGCAAAGGCACCATCGGTATCGAAGTGCCCAACATTTCGCGCGAAACGGTGTCGTTGCGTTCTTTGCTCGAAAACGAAAAATTTACTGCATCAAAGGCCGAGCTTCCTTTTGCCATGGGCAAAACCATCACCAACGAAGCTTTTGTGGCCGACCTCGCAAAACTGCCCCACCTGCTGATTGCCGGTGCTACCGGACAAGGAAAATCGGTCGGACTGAATGCCATTATCTGCAGCCTGCTGTATAAAAAACATCCGAGTCAACTGAAATTTGTCTTTGTCGATCCGAAAAAAGTAGAGCTGGCTTTGTATGCCAAAATCGACAAGCATTTTCTGGCAAAACTGCCCGATTCGGAAGAAGCCATCATTACCGATGTGACCAAAGTAATTGCAACCCTCACCTCACTTACCCAGCTGATGGACGGGCGTTACGATCTGCTGAAAAATGCCGGTTGCAAAAACATCATCGAATACAATCACAAGTTTCTCGAACGCCGCCTGAATCCCAACGACGGACATCAATATATGCCGTATATTGTTTTGGTTATTGATGAATTTGCCGATCTGATAATGACTGCCGGAAAAGAAGTTGAGTTACCGGTCGCCCGAATTGCGCAGCTGGCGCGGGCTGTGGGTATTCACCTGATTGTCGCCACCCAGCGCCCGTCGGTTGATGTGATTACCGGAAAAATAAAAGCCAATTTCCCGGCACGTATTGCTTTTAAAGTTTCTTCGAAAGTTGACAGCCGCACCATTCTGGATATGAACGGCGCCGATCAGCTGATTGGCATGGGCGATATGCTGTATTCGCACGGCAGTACCATGTTGCGTCTGCAATGCGCCTTTGTTGATACACCCGAAATTGAGGCCATGGTCGATTTTATCGGTGCCCAGCAAGGATATCCGCATGTATACGAGCTTCCGGAGCCAATTCTTGAAAAAGACGGTGTCGTCAAGGATACCGACCTGAAAAATATAGACAAACTGTTTGCTGATGCCGCCCGAATAGTAGTTACTTTACAACAAGGCTCCACTTCGTTGCTGCAAACAAAACTTACCATCGGGTTTGCCCGTGCACGCCGGATCATTGAACAACTGGAAGGTGCAGGCATTGTAGGCCCGCCTCAGGGAAGCAAACCCCGCGATGTGTTGATTAAAGATCCGGAAAATTTGGAACAGTTATTGAAAAACCTTGACTAAATTTGCCCTTTAAATTTCTGTAGTATGAAAAAGATTTTATTACTGGTCTGCGTAATGCTCACTTCTGTTTTCGCAGCCAACGCCCAAACCGACGAAAAAGCAAAAGCCATCCTTGATGCGCTGAGCAAAAAAATGAACGCACTGACCACCATGAAGTTCGAATTCTCGTACACCATGGAAAATACTGCCGAAAGTATTAAAGAAACGAAAACCGGCAGCATTTATATTAAAGGTGATAAATACAGACTTTATATTGCCGATCAGCTCATCATCTGCGATGGCACCACCATCTGGACTGTATTTAAGGAAGATAACGAAGTACAGATCAATAGCGCTGATCCGAATAATCAGAATACACCGAGCAAAATGCTTACATCTTATAGTGATAATTATAAAGCCAAATTCATCAAAGAAGCTCCGAAAGCCGGCTACATTATCCAAACCCTCGATCTGACACCTGTTGCTACCCAATCGTTTTATAAAGTCAGACTCGAAATCAACAAAAGCACCAACATGCTGTATACGTCAACCATTTACGATAAAAACGGAACGACTTATACATATACAGTGAATAAATTTGTCGAAAATCCAAATGTGCATGATTCCCGCTGGACTTTCCACAAAGAAGATTATCCCGGAATCACCATCAACGACATGCGATAAGCACCCACTCAAAATATTTGAAAGCTCCTCTTCAGGAGCTTTTTTTTATACACGGATTTTTATAATAATTAGGGTCTGCTGAAAAAATCAAAAAACGTGGCTGCAAGCGATATTTCTGC
>CAYSCE010000089.1:0-10067 GCA_964429475.1 uncultured Bacteroidaceae bacterium
GATAGATGCCATTGCGCAGACCATCTTTCACTTCCCATTCTTCAAATTTCTTTCCTGTGGTATCATAAATCACCACCGGCCCATTTTCCATGCTGATGGATTTCCATTCTTTTCCGTCTTCGAACCAGTATTTCCACAGCGCGATTTTTTGTCCTTCGTTGAAAAACTGTTCGCTTTGCTTATTGCCATTTTCCCACCAGAACAGCCATGCACCGTGCATCTTACCATTTTTCATGGCACCTTTATATTCAATTGAATCGGGATAATTGTAATAAGCAATCACATCACCGTCCACCTTTGCTTCTTCTTTGTACAGGTCGCCATTTGGATAATAAAATTTCCAGACGCCTGTTTCAACACCTTTGGTATACTCGCCTTCGGCCTTCAGTTTGCCGGTTTCATAAAAATATTTCCATATCCCGATTCGGGTACTGTCGGGCAGGATCCGTCCTTTAACGCTTACCTCGCCATTGGGAAAGCGCTCGGAATAGGGAATCTGAGCGGATAAAGAAATTGCAAGAGTTGCCAGCACAAAGGTTGCAAATAATCGATGCATGTTGAAATGTTTAATAATAAGTAGAATGCAAACTTAGTGAAAAAATTGTGTTCAGGACCTTAGATTTTTTTCAGGCGGTAATCATTTTTTTATACCTTAGTAGCCTAAAAAAACAAAAAAATATCAGGAGGAAAAATGAGTATAACAAAACTCGAACAGATGATTACCGCCCTGCAGGGCAAAACAAAAAAACGTCTCGTTGCTGCCAATGCAACCGATTCACATACCATTGAAGCCGTATCAGCAGCAGCTGATTTAGGCATTATTGATCCTATTCTCGTTGGTGATGAAAAGACCATCCGCGAAATTTGTGAGAAAGAAAAAATTGATGCCGGCAAATTTAAAATTGTAGACGTTCCCGGCGATATTCCAGCTGCAAAGAAGGCTGTTGAAATGATTAATGCCGGCGAAGCCGATGTGTTGATGAAAGGCTCACTCAGCACCGACAAATACATGCGCGCCATTCTTGACAAAGAAAAAGGTTTACTGCCTCCAAAAGGAATTCTGACCCATATTACAGTAGTTGAGCTTCCGACCTATCCGAAACTTCTGACTATTGGCGACGTTGCCATTATTCCTGCTCCGGATCTCAATCAGAAAGTAGCTATTACCAATTATGTTATCAAAGTAGCTCAGTCTCTTGGAGTTGATAAACCGAAAGTAGCTCTGATTGCCGCTACCGAACAAATGTCGGCTGGTATGCCCGCTTGTGTTGATGCTGCTATCATCAGCAAAATGGCCGATCGCGGACAAATTACCGGCGGTGTTGTTGACGGTCCTCTGGCATTGGATGTGGCTATTGATCCCGAAAGTGTTCAGATCAAAAAACTCATCAGCCCGGTGGCCGGCGATGCCGATTGTCTTGTATTCCCGAATATTGAATCGGGTAATGTTTTCTTCAAAGCCTCTACAAAACTGGCCAAAGGAGAACTTGCTGCCGTGGTTATGGGCGCCAAATGCCCTGCTATCCTCACTTCGCGTGGCGACAGCTCGAAAACAAAAACCTATTCCATTGCTCTTGCCTGTTTAATTGCTAAATAATTTTTATGAGCGATTCACTCGTACTTGCCATCAATCCCGGCTCTACATCAACTAAAATTGCCGTCTTTGATATTCATAACAATAAATTGTTTCAGAAAAATCTGAAGCACTCGGCCGAAGAACTGGCTCCGTTTGCGACCATCACCGACCAGTACGAATTCAGAAAAAACAACATTCTGAAAGAACTGGCCGATGCAGGCATTGAAATTAGCCTCATCAAAGTGGTGGTTGGCCGCGGTGGGCTTGTAAAGCCGATTCCTTCGGGTATGTACGAAGTGAATGAAGTCATGAAAGCCGATCTTAAAGTTGGTGTGCTTGGACAACATGCCAGCAATCTTGGTGGTCTGATCGCCGACGATATTGCCAAAACCATCGGAAGTGCCAAAGCTTTTATTGCCGATCCGGTTGTGGTTGATGAATTGCACGATCTGGCGCGCATTTCGGGACACCCCGAATTTGAACGCATCAGTATTTTTCATGCACTCAACCAAAAAGCCATTGCGAAATCACATGCAAAAGCTCAGGGTAAAGATTACAATACAATGAATCTGATTGTGGTTCATCTGGGTGGCGGTATCAGCATTGGCGCACACCGTCAGGGATTGGTAATCGATGTCAATCAGGCGCTCGACGGCGAAGGTCCTTTCTCGCCCGAACGCAGCGGAACCTTACCTGTTGGTGCTTTGGCAAAATGTTGCTTCAGTGGGAAATATACCCTCGATGAAGTGAAAAAAATGATCACCGGTAAAGGCGGTCTGGTGGCCTACCTTGGCACCAACGACGCTCAGGAAGTTGAAAACATGGTGAAGGATGGCGATCAGAAAGCCACATTGATTTATAAAGCCATGGCATATCAGATTTCGAAAGAAATCGGTGCTGCAGCTGCAGTTCTCAAAGGTCAGGTCGATGGTATTCTGCTTACCGGCGGAATCGCTTACGACAAAGGCTTTGTTGAATGGATCCGCGATCATGTTTCATTTATTGCTCCGGTTTACGTGTATCCGGGCGAAGACGAAATGCAGGCTCTCGCTTTCAACGGTATTTGCTACCTTAAAGGCGAAGCCGATGTGAAAGTATACGCTTAATTCAAAACTGAATTTTTAAAAAGCGGCTCTGATTTCCAGGGCCGCTTTTTTTGTTGCCACAATTTCGAATAACGGACTCGTTGTAACAGCCATCGCGATGCTTCGGAATAATACCAGCTGACCTGTTTTAAATAAAACTTTTTTACTTTTACATTTCAATCAATGACGAAAATGTATTACAAAATGCATGAACCCGATCTCAATTTCGGTGTGGATTTCAGGTTCTGATGCATCTGTGATGCTGAAAAATTAAACCAATGAGAATTTTTCTATTTGTTGTTTTATTGTTTTCGGTGATGTTGATGTCATGTCATTCGAAACAGCAGGCATTCCGGAAACAGCTTCCTGAGAGCCTTTGCAATGACCTGCATGCCATACGGGCACTGGTAGAAAACAGCAGTTCTGTTGCACATGAATTTAATTTTTCGTCGCCCGACAGTATTGTTATTTATTCAGAAACATGCATTCATGCTGGATTTCAACCATTCCTGCATTTCAGAAAGGTAGAAGATATGGTTGCACAAAACAAAGGTATGTCGCGGGAAGAAGCATATATTCAATTGGAAAAAACAAATCTGGAACTTATCAAAATTCAGGTTGAACTACCGGCAGGCTGTATAAAAAACAATGCAAATTATGATTCATCTGATTTGCTTGTCCGATACTGGTACAATCCTGCCGACAGTAATTATTCGGTTGAAATTGAAAAGATTTTGCACCAGCCCGGATTTTCGAGTGGCTTTGTAATTGAGTATACGCGCACCGACAGCGGGTTTGTGCAAACGCACACCTCTGTTTGGGTTGAGTGAATCTGATCAGCCACAAATTATTTTCGTCCAATCATCACCTTTTGTCCGGTACCATAGCCATAATGGAACGACATCGGTTTTACCGGAATGGAATCGTAGGCAGCTTTCAGATCCTTCAGGCTGATATAAGTAAACATCGAAACAGGGTCACTGTACTTACCATACAAATGGTGTTTCGGAAATGTTTTAATAAAAGTCTTCCAGGCAAGTCCGGTGTCATCGGAAAGTAAGGTGGTCACTTTGGAAAGATACAGGTTGCGGATCTTGCTGAACGAATCGTAGTGCATGAGGTACGATGCGGCTTTCAGCATGCCGAAAATATTTCCGCTGAGTGATTTGAAAAACGGGAAAATGCTTGTCTTTTCAATTTCACCGTCCATTGCATTAAAGGAAAAATACACAACTTCTTTATTATGTCCAAGACTGTCTATCAGATGAAACTGCACACCTTTGGTTTCTTTGCGTAAGCGCAGTGAATCGTACGGACATTGGATCAGCTTTCCGGTTGTATCGGCAATCACATATTGAATGTCTTTGATTTTATGTCCGGTATAAGCCGCATACAGCATAATGATAGAGGTTACGCCATTGTATTCGCTCGAGCGCAGATCGCCGCTCATATCTTTGGTGATAAAGAAATTCAGTGCCAGCGACGATTTAAGTGAGCGCCGGATATTATCGAAAAAGAGCTGATGATTTTTTGATGCATCAAACACCGGAATTTTTCCGACCGGTTCCAGACCAAACAAAACATATCGTTTGGCAGCCGGATAAAATGTATTGGCATATAAATAATCGGGGCCCGAGAAAGCGTAAAACAACGTTGCCGAAGTGTCTTTACCTTCCGGCAATTCGCTGGCAGCCCATTGGCGCATGAGTTTCAGATTCCTTCGTTCGGCAGCCGAAAACAAGGAATCAATGACGGTTGCATGATTCTTCCACGCCTGAGTTTGCACCACAGCACAATCTCCGGTTGAATCTGCCGGTCTGATACCGGCAATAATTTCGGCTATGGCGGTCAATGAAGTATCATAAGGTAACTGTACTTTTTCCTTTGCAGTTTTACCTGATTGATTTTTGTCGCTTTTCATGCTATTGCCGCAGCTGTAAACAACAAACATCAAAGCTGCCGGCATGAGTAAATAACTGAATTTAAAATTCATAAAAGAGTATTTGGCTGGCAAAATTAATATTTCATATTCAGAACAGATCATATTTTTTTAAATCTCCGGCAACAATCAGGTTCAATTTTGTTTGACGGCAATTTGAATAATGGCATTATGAGCTGTTTTCAATAGTATTTCAATGCATGTAAAGTATCACGGATTTTTTGCGAAAACTGCTGGAAAAATGTTTTTATTGAACAATACCGCCAAATCATGCAAAAACATGCATGTTTATATTACTGATCAACAATATTTTTCTATTATACAATATGAATATGAGACGATTATATTTTTTGTATTTTTGCTGTTATTAAGTAAACTGAAAATCTTACACCTATGAATAAAAAATTATTGATTGTGTTTTTGTTTTTGCTTTGTCTGGCAGGAACATCGGTTGCTCAGGTTGGTATTGCAACCACAAGTATAACACCGGATGCCTCATCAATGCTTGAGATCAGATCGACCAATACCGGCGTACTGATTCCAAGAGTAGCATTGACGATTACGACTGCTGCTGCTCCTGTAACAGCTCCCGCCGTTAGTTTGCTGGTGTACAACACAGCAACGGTGAGTGATGTAACACCCGGTTATTATTACTGGGATGGCACCAAATGGGTACGCATGCTGTCGGGTGCTATGCCGGCCGATGCATGGAAATTGCTTGGTAATGCAGGTACCGTTGCAGGAACAAATTTTCTGGGAACTACCGACGCCGTTGATTTTGTAACAAAAACCAACAATGCTGAAAGAACCAGAATTCTGAGTGCAGGTAACATTTTGTTTAACCGCACCACTGCCTTATATGCAACCGATCTGTTCGAAGCACAGGGAAATGCTACTTTCCCGGATGCCGTAAATGGGTATACCGATCAGGCTGGTGGCGTTGGAGTATTTGGCGGAAACACCACGGCTACCGGCGCCGGAACAGGATGTGGAGTGTACGGTTTGTCAGGTCAGACAGGCGGTTCAGGCGTGTTTGGCGATGGAGGTACTTATACAGCCGGAACCATTGGGTATACCGAGGCCGGGGAATATGATGGCGTTGATGGATACAATCAGGCTGCGACCGGAGCCGGAATGGGTGCCGGCGTATTTGGATTAAGCTACCAGACTGGTGCTGCAGGTGTATGGGGCTCTGGAAGCACATATACCAGAGGCGTATGGGGAAGCACCACCAATGCAACCTATGCCGGTGTGCAGGCACAAAACGCCGCAGCAGGCGGTGATGGCCTGTTTGCTGTAAATTCAGCTGCTGCCGGTACAGGTGTTGGTACAGGCATTTACGCATCATCAAATCAATATGGCTGCGCTACCATCATGTCGGTATTGCAAAGTACTTCCTATTATGCAAACTCGGCCATATCAGGAATAAATGGAACGACCTACGAAACAACTACCCCCAAAGGGATTGCCGCAGGCGTTACAGCCGATGACGGTATTGCACTGATGGCAATCAACTCTGCTACAAACGGAACGGCAACAGGCAACGGTGTTTATGCCGTTACCTATCAAAGCACCGGAGTTGGCGCCGAGGGTTACAACTACCATACAAGTGGAACCGGCACCATGGGAACCGGTAATGCGGCAACTGGCTCTTTCCTTACAAACGGCTCTGGTGGCGCTTTTACAGGAACAACAGTGGGTAGCTACGACTATGGTACAAATGCCGTCAGCACTGGTACACTTGGAGTTGGAAATGCACAAACAGGCAGCACCCTTGCCGCAACCGGCTCTGGTGGCGCTTTTACAGGTTTAAACTTTGGTGTTTACGGAAAAGCCAACAGCTCGGCAAACGATTCATGGGGCGGATATTTTGTAAACGGAACAACAGGAGCATATGTCGGTGGCCGTACAGGTGGTACCAATTATGCCATTTTAAGCGCCGGTACAAAATCGACCATTGTAAAAGATCCCAATGATAAGCCTGTTGTTATGTTCTGTACCGAAGCTCCTGAAGTATTATTCCAGGATTATGGAAGTGCACAGCTGATCAATGGTAAAGCTCATGTGAATCTCGATCCTGTTTTCACGAATGCCATTGCTGTCGATCAGCAGCATCCGCTTAAGGTGTTTATTCAGCTCGAAGGCGATTGCAAAGGCGTTTATGTCGCCAATAAAACAGCTGATGGATTTGATGTGATTGAATTGCAGGGCGGTTCTTCGGATGTAGCTTTTACATGGACCGTTGTTGCCAATCGCGCCGATGAAAAAGATGCTCAGGGTAATGTCACTTCCTCTTTTGCCGGTGTTCGTTTCCCTGCTGCACCAATTAATCCGGAGCAAACAACCATGCAGAAAAAAGAACGCATTCAACCCGACACCCGCATGCTGACAAAAGACAATTCAAAACAAAATGTTTCCACTCTGACGAAAGACAAAAAAGTAGTGAAACACAATAAAAAATAACGAATTGATTTTCACAAAAAAAACACTCCGCATATGCGGAGTGTTTTTTTATGTCTGTTACACAATGAAAATGTTACACTTACATGGATACGAACCGATCAATATCTTTTTTCAGACCAAATACAACCAGCAGGTCATCTTTTTTAAGAATAGCATCTTCGTAGCCGCTGATGCGGTCTTCGAAAATCATTTTCACCATATACTTCGGATGCAGTTCGCTTTTAGCCTGCCTGAACAGCAACAACTGCAAATTGTGGTTTTTCAGTGTCAGATCTTTGGCTTTCAATCCTACATATCTTTTAGGAACATAAATTTCGCACACCTTGAACAAATCGCTGATGACATAGGCTGTATGAACGAGTTCAAACAACACGGTGCTGACAGAATTATTCGCAGCATCAACCTCGGGTGTGAAAATATGTGATACGCCCATATTCATCAGAATGCTGAAGTGCGTTTCGGAAATGGCACGGCAACAAATGCGCTTGGCGCCATTGTCTTTAAGAAGCGCCGTGGCAATAACACTGTCGCCCAGGTTTTCACCAATACTGATGACAATCACATCCATTTCGGAAACCGGCAACTGAGCAACAGCAGAAGCTTCGGTGATATCGACGGTAACAACCGTAGTGACAAATTCCTTGATGGACTCGGTTTTATGACGGCTGCGATCGATCCCGATCACTTCATTACCGAATTGTGTAAGTTTGACTGCAAGCGCAGTTCCAAAATTTCCGAGGCCAATGACCATTACTTTCATACAAATCAGAATTAAATGAAAACTTCTTCTTCAGGATAACTGAAGAGTAAAAATCTTGTTTTGCGAATGAATGCTGCAAACAAAGTGACAATGCCGATACGACCAATAAACATCAGGGCTATCAGCACATATTTCGATGGCTCAGTAAGCATGGGCGTGAGATTCATTGTCAGACCAACCGTCCCAAAAGCAGAAAATGCTTCAAACATAATCCTGTCAAATGAAACGCCCGGTTCATACGTTGCAATGATCATAGTAGCCACAAACAATGCAACGATGGAGAAGAAGATAATAACCAGAGCTTTTCGGACCGACTGAGCGCTGATTTCGCGATTATGAAAATGCGTCGTTGATTTACCTCTGCCAATTGAAAACGCTGTGAGCACTGCAACTGAAAAAGTAGTGGTTTTAATTCCACCTCCGGTTGATCCGGGCGACGCACCAATCCACATGTACAGAATGATCAGCATGACGGTCGGCGCCAATACCAGGCTGTAGTCAATTGTGTTGTATCCGGCAGTACGTGCGGTAACTGTACTGAAAAATGATGTGTACAATTTTTCATCCCAGTCGAGACCAGACAGTATTCCGTTGTTCTCAAATAACCAGAATAAAGCAGTGCCAACAACCAGCAGCCAGAACGTTGTTTTGACCACAATACGCGAATTGATATTGATAAGATTCGGTTCGAATTTACGTTCCTTGCCAAATATTGTATGCTTGATAAAGTTGCGCATCCCTAGAGCAAAGCGCTCCATATAATTGGTGATGATGAAAAAGCCAAGTCCGCCAAATATAATCAGCCAGGCAATGGTCATCTGAATGCCATATTGCTGGTAAAAAATATCGTTCATCATGCCATTCGGAGCAATGGAAAAACCTGCATTGCAAAAAGCAGAAACAGAATGGAACATGGCAAAAGTAAACCGGCTGATATTATCGGGAAAAGCTTCGCGCGGCAACTGCAGATACATAATTGCTGTGCCCACAGCTTCAACAATAAATGTAACGAAAATAACCATGTATAATGCCGAAAACAGTTTTTTCATATTGTTCGAAACAATCATACTGCTTAATGCATTTCCTTCGGAGAGGCTATGCCCAGATCTTCCTACTGATGCAAAAAATGAAGTAAACGTCATAATACCGATTCCGCCCAACTGAATAAGAACGATAATCACCATTTTTCCGAACCAGGTAAACTGTGTGGCGGTATCGAGTGTTGTAAGACCAGTGACACAAACCGCCGACGTGCTTGTAAACAATGCATCGGTGAATGAAATCGGCTCCACGGTCGAAACCGGTAATAAAAGAAAAAGTGAGCCTGATAAAATTAAAAGCAGAAATGAAAATATAAAAATCTTTTCACTTTCAATATTGCGCGAATAAATACTACCCAATACCCTGCTCCACGCACGAACCATTACCAGCACAATCAGCGCATAGTTGAACAACCATTCAATTTTATAACCGGAATTAGCCACCAACGAAAGGTCATCAGGAAACGGGTTGAAAAAATGAAGTGATAATAATACAAGTAACAGTATTTTAATAATCAGATTGGTTCTTGTAATGCCGGGTTTGCCAGGTAAAAATACCATCATCACCTGAATAAAATACATCAGACTGAGGAAACTGACAATAAATACAATTCGATCGTTGTACCATTCGCGCCGCGAAAAATCAGTATCAAATCCCACTTCGGCCAGCACCAGAAAAAAACCGAAAAGCGAAGCCATCAGAATGCCTATAAAAGACCAATGAATTGCGCCACGTTTGATAACAGACGTGTTTTCATGAATCAGCAACCTGGCCTTCTTTAAATAATACGCGATTTTCATTTTCTACTGATTATCGCCGGCATACCATTCGGCATATGAAGTATTTGTTTCACGCAAACGTAAAGCAAACAAAGAAACATTTGGCGGCAGCAACGGTTGCAGAATTGATGCAAAATACACCAACAGGTTTTCGCTGGTTGGCTGAAAATCAACTTCAATAATGCGATCAAACAAATGATTATCGAGACCTTGGTGTATTTCGGGCAAGGTTCCTTTGCGTATAACAAAAGAATGATCGTGTGGCTGAACAATATGAGTTGAAATAATTTTTTTCAGATCGCCGAAATCCATCACCATACCAAGCTTGGGTGAATTACCATCCGCCTCAGGTTCGCCGGTGACAGTGACCGACAACTGATAGGAATGACCATGAACATGACGGCATAAACCATCGTACCCATCG
>CAYSCE010000090.1:0-9976 GCA_964429475.1 uncultured Bacteroidaceae bacterium
CAGATGGAATTGGTATTTCTCCAGAAAATAAGAGAAATTCTCGCTGCTGCGGAAAATGCACTCGAAGCCGTTTGCGTGGTTGAAAACATGGTAATATTTTCCGGTTTCGAGATACATTTTTATATCCCCTGGAACATCAGAACTGGATGTACATAAACGGCATCGACTCGAGGCTGTACAGTTGATACAATAAAATTATCACCACCGCCAACGCAACGGATTTCAGCGTCCAGTGCAGCTTTACAAAAGCATTGAAAATGCCCGTATACATTTTTACGGGCAGGTATTGCAGCAACAGTCCGCCGATCATCAGGAAAAACGGAACCGAATAAATGTTGTACCACTGACCGAATAATGAAAAGTCGACCGTCAGCATCTGATTATAAAAAGCCTGGGCCTTTTCAATACTGCTGAGCTGAACGCCATCGGCTGTTGCAGCATTCACATTGGGGTTGGATACTTTTAAAAGCACCGAGCTGAACACCAGAAAATGGAAAGTAATAAAGACGCTGATAACGGTATAAATCACTTTGGGCATCCATTTCTGCACCCAGGCGCGACCTTTCTGGCTGATGACATCCCACGAGATGGCCGCGCCATGCAAAAGGCCCCAGACCACAAATGTAAGTGCCGCGCCATGCCACAATCCGGAGATAAAAAAGGTGATAAAAACCGCCAGTAAAATAAGCACTTTTCCTCCGCGACGCCACGCAAAAGCCATAGGCTGATACAGATATTCGTTCAGCCAGTTGTATAATGTGATGTGCCAGCGGCGCCAGAATTCAGTGATGTTGCCGGCCATAAACGGCTTGTTGAAGTTATGCTCAAGCGTAATGCCCATCAGGAAACCAAAGCCTACCATCATATCGGTGTAGCCGGCAAAATCGAAGAAAATCTGCAGCATGCCTCCATACGAAGCCATCATTGCATCGAGACCTGTAAAAAACTGCGGACTTTCGTACACACGGTCAACCAGATTGGCTGCCAGATAATCGGCAAAAACAATTTTCTTGATCAGCCCAAGCATGATTAAAAATAATCCTTTGCTCAGCGTCTCTTTATCTATAACCGGCTTGTTGACAAACTGCGGCAGCAGATCGCGGGCTTTGGAAATAGGCCCCGCCATGATATTCGGAAAGAAAGAAACGTACAGAACATAGCGAAACCAGTTGCGTTCGGGCTCATCAATCATTTCGCGGTGCATGTCGAAGACATACGTCAGCGATTTAAAAACAAAATACGATATACCAAGTGGCTGTACAATCTGCAGCACGAGCGGTGTTTCGCCCGGATGCGCAAAGCCCGTCCATGTTTCGAGCAAGAAGTTGGTGTATTTAAAATAGAGCAGAGCGCCCACATTCATAATGACCGAAAGCACCAGTAGTCCTTTTTTTCCGGCTGCTGATTTTGATTTATGAATACCAATACCAACGAGATAATCAACGGTAGCCATCAGTACCATTACGCCCACAAACAAACCGCTGATTTTATAATAAAAATACAGACTGAATAACAGCATCACACCGTTGCGCATTGTGCGGTTATTAAACGACAATGCATACAGCAGATAAAAGAAGGCGAACAGTATGAAGAAGGTGACCGATTGAAATGCAAGGGGCTGATTGGGCAGATATTGCAGCGATGAGATAAAATCGGGAAACGAGAAAGTCATATCAGTTGATTATTAATTTTTGTCCGATACTCAGATTATCGGAGGTCATTTTATTATCTTTTTTAATCCGTTCAACAGTCGTTTTATGTTTGTTGGCTATTGACCAGAGCGAATCTCCATTTTTGACAACATATACAATTCCGCGTTTGGTAGTAGAACTTCCGGTCGATCCGGCCGTTGTTGAATTGCTCGTTTTCGGCACCGACACCGATGTATAAATAATCAGGGTTTTTCCTGCAACGATATTGCTGTTGCTTAAACCATTCCATCGCTTGATATCGTCAACGGACACCTTGTATTTGGCAGCAATGGATCCAAGATTATCACCACTTTTGATGGTGTAAATAACCTTATTGCCGCTTCCGGTCGCAGGCTGTGTTTTGGTAGACGTGGTGGTCTGATTTTGTGCGGTGGTTGTGGTAGTCGTTTTCCCTGCAGTTTTACTTACCAGCAGTTTTTGTCCCGGATAAATGCGCGTCGATTTTAAATTATTCCACAGCTGCAAATTGCTGACTGTTGTGCCGTATTTATTAGCAATGGAGCCCAGATTGTCGCCCGAGCGGACAATGTAATACTGGCCCTGGCCGCCGCTTGCAGGAGTTCCTGATTTCACAACCGGCTGTGTTTTATAGTCATCAATTTTATCTGTTGGCGTTACTACCTGACGATTGTAATAAGTGGATTTATTGATGACCCACGAGCCAAAATTAGTGGTGTCTATTTTATCATTAAAAACGAGCAGACTGTCGGGGCGCCGCGATAAATAAGCCACATACGAATTCATGATTGCATTGCAGTATAATTCGCCTTTGACCTTATAGCCTTTAAAACTGAGATGACATTTGTCGCGTTGCGAAAGCCCGTTGCTGGCCCATTTTGCCATCGAGAACTGACCTCCTGAAACATTGTAATAATCATACAAAACAACGTTCTGTTCTTTGGCAAGAAGTCGTGTAAGCGTACTGTAATCCTTGCAGTTTGCAATATTTCGTCCGCGATAATAAATGTCCTGTGCATTGGGGAGCATAATCACAGCATTCGGACAACTGCTGCGGAACAGCGCTATGGCTTTGTTCAGGCTGCTCATGATGTACTGATAATTGAATGCGCCACGGAAAAAATCATTCACCCCGAGATCGAAAATAATCAAATCGGGCTGTATGGCCTTCAGCTGTCCTTCCATCACATTCTGATTGAAAAAGCTGTGATAGCCGGCACCATTGATACCCACACTGATGTATTCAACGCCTGAATTCTGCATCCCCAGAATTTCAACACCATAACACTCAAAGTATTTTTGTGTGGCCGCGGTTTTATTCACCATCACGGTTAATGTATCCGATGCTTTCGGCAAAATCACCTCAACATAGGGCAAATAATCATTGGTGCTGCAATCGGCTTTAACCCATTCGCTTGAATTACCAGCCTTTATTTTTGCATCAAAACTCTCGGGTCCTTTATGGCAATACAGACGGATTCTTTTGAAATCGGGCTGCATGGAATAATATTGTTTTCTGAAAATCAGTTTGAATCCGGCAGCAGTATCGTTGGTAAAAACAGTGATACCGCTTACACCAATATTCATCTTGGGTTTCAGTTCAACATTTTTCGACGATGTCCATGCCCCGATGGCCTGCGCATAATAATCGAAAGTTGAATGCGTGCCAGCCAACTGATATGGAAACACCAGGCCACGGCCGCCATAGCCAAAAATCTGCTGCATCATGGCGCGAGTGAAACCCGTTCCGATATCGCTCTGAATGTGCGAATCGCCAATATGAAGAACCACCACGCGATCCTGATTGGCTTTTTTCAGTTTTTCGAAAAACGGTGCTGCTGCACTCAATTGATTCCATTCGAGCATATTTTTGTCATACTGAATGAAATTATAATAATCGCTGTACTTGATGTTTTGTTTCAAATACTCAATATCGGTCACATTTTTCTGAGCATAGGACTGAGTGAGGGTCAACAGAACCACAGCAATAAACAACCCTGTTTTCAGTCTTATTTTTTTCATTTGCCTGCAGTTGATCCCCGCATGAGGAATTTATTATACTCGCCCATCAAAGCCATGAACAATTCATTGACAACAATCTCACGACCTTTATCACTATAATGTCCATCGCGCGAAGCCCAGCCTTTTTTATACCAGGCCATCACCGAATTTTCGCCACCCATGAGTTCCAGCAAATCGAAAAACGCACAACCATTTTTCAGGGCAACTTCTTTCTGTGCATCTCTGATTTTTCCGACCATCGGATACGAAGCATACGTTCCGCCTACATTGCGGGCAACATCGTTTACGCCGATCACCAGCACCGATGCTTCAGGGTTAGCTTCTTTTACGTAATGATACAACTTGTCGTAAATCTTTTTAATGTTGTTGAGCGATGCTTCGTTCTTGACATAGGGCGTCACATTTCCGCCATACTGAAGAATAACGAGTTTGTTGTTGAGCTTGACATATTCGGCACGAAGCAATCCCTGAGAAATATTCATGATTCCATCGCCGCTGTGTCCGCGTAAACCATAATTGTCGAACTGAATTCCGGAAGCAGGGTCAAAACTGAATCCGTAAATTTCGGGACTGGGTCCTGTAAACACGCATTTCAGTGATGTTGCATTGGTCTTTAACGGGAGTTTTAAAACATTGAAAGGTTCGTCGCTATCCAGTGTTACTTCGGCCAGCAGATCATTGCTTTTTGAATCGTACACTTTCAGCTCGGCCGGATCCACCGCTTTGCCGTACCACAGGCGGGCTATACTATAACCTCTGTGTAATTTAAGAAACACCGATGCATTGCCAAATGATTGTCCCGGTACTTTTATTTTCACTGTATCACCGCCGGGTGTAATGCTGTCGCGCACACCTTCAGGAATGCTGTAACGATAACGATAGGTTGTTCCTCCGGGGCTGTATAATCCTTTCGAAGAACGGTTGTGAAAAACTGTATAGCGCACCCAGTTCGAACTGACAGATCTTGCATAGCTTACAGGTGAGGTTACATCATCGATTGGAACATACCCCACTCCATTGCCCGAAAATTTTTCCTGAAACATTATGCGAAGCAAACTGGTCATGCGGTCGCCTTCAATCTGCGAATCACCGTAATGTCCGACACGGATCACCGATGAATCGCTCTGTTGCAATGCTCTGAAAAAATTATCGAGCGCCGTTTGTCCACTGCCGGTTTCAGGATTTACAAAATAGGTGCTTTGACTGAATGTCGACTCATCGAGTATGCTCATTCGCTTTACAGCATCTTCGTCAATGCCGTATGAACGTGCTTCGAGTGCCGCAATTGTGCTGTCGACTTTTTCAGCGTCATTAACCGGTTTAAAATCCAGCATCACTTCTTTGGGCATAAAAGAAATGGCTTTATCACCAACCTGCACGCCGTTTTCAGGCCAGAAAACAGCCGCTCCGACCAACAGCAATCCGGTCAACAATATGATGGCCAGTACCTGAAATCTTTTCATGTCAGCCGTTCATTTTTTCATTAATGATGGTCAGCATATCGCCAACGTTTTTCATTTTTACCATTTCCTTCAGCTTGAATCGGAATCCAAAGACTTCCTCCACTTTGGCTATCATGGTCAAATGGGTCAGACTGTCCCACTTATCCACATCATTGGCGGTCATTTCGGGACGGATCATTAATTCCGGAGCCTGAAAAACTTCTCTGAAAATGTCCTGTACTTTGTTGGTGATTTCTTCGGTATTCATTGTGATATTCCTTTCATTAAATTCATGATTTCAGCTTCCATAAGCACCATGCCGGTTCCCGGAAAATACTGCAACACATCGGGATCGTCGCAGTGTGTCTGAGCTGTAACGGTAAAGCCTGCTTTTTCGTACGTATGAATGGCTGTTTTATTCTCAGTGTAAGTCATCAGTTCAGCTTTACTGACCGGATACTGCTGCATGAGAAATTTTGCAATATGTGCTTTGATGAGCTTTGCAGCCAGTCCGTGTCCGCGATGACCGGGGCTGACAAAAACCGACTCAATCTGCATGGCGCCTTCGGTGCGGTGTACCATCATTTTATCGGTAATATGTTTTTTGGTCTGTACAAAATCCAGCGCGCCTTTCGGATAATAATGCTGCATCAGTGCCGAACGGGCCATCCACGACGACACACCATCAAGCCCTTCAATCCAGGCCGAAACACAGGCAACAGGTTCTCCGCCATGTTCAGCTACCAGAAAATGAAACGGCGAAAACTCGCAGCCTTCCACTTCTTCGGGCATCATGGCCAACAACGCATCGCGGGCTTCATCGTAGCTGATTCCGAACAATGCTGCATAACTCGAATTGGTGCCGGTTGTACCAATGTCGGCCTTCAGAATGGCTTCGGCCAGAAAAGCATAATCGCTTTCCTTCGCCCGACGTATGATGTAATTATTCTCATTCATGACCCAGCACCAGATTATTGATTTCCCTGCGATTGATTTTTCCATTGTTGTTCAGCGGAAATGCGCTTAAGAAGCGGAATTCGGACGGTATCATATAAAACGGCATTTTCGTTTTCAGATAGTCGTTCAGTTCGTGTACCGCATCTTCGCTGCCCTCGATGGCTGCAACAATAACGTCGTTTCCGGTTGTATCGTGTGCAGCCATGGCCACCACGCGACGATTTTCGTAAAACGAGGCAATATGATGTTCAATTTCGCTCAATTCCACACGGAAGCCGCGTATTTTGACCTGATAATCCATGCGTCCAAGATAAAAGTACAGCTCGTTTTCACGAATGCATATATCACCGGTACGGTAAAATTTCTTTCCGCTTATTTCAACAAAAGCTTCGCGGTTTTTTTCTTCGTTTTTCAGATAGCCGGCAATCACCTGACCGCCGCTGAGCAACAATTCGCCTTTTTCGCCATCAGCCACAATCCGGTTTTCATCGTCCACAATCACCGATTCAATTTCAAGTGTGGGCCAGCCAATGCTGACAATGCCATTGCGCGATGGAATATCATTTTCCGGCATGCGATACCACACCGAATAAATGGTGGCTTCGGTAGGACCGTACAGATTCTGAAACTCCGCATTGGGACAGCAATTTTTCCATTCCAGGGTGAGTCCGTGCGGAACCGCTTCGCCACTGAGGCACATGTACTTCATTTTATCCAGCATAATCTCATCGAAGTACGGCCGCAAATAAGCCACCACACTGGGAACCAGAATAGCAAATTCGATTTCGTATTCTTCGAGCAAACGGAAAATTGTCGGATACTTGATGTTGTTGTTCGGAACTGAAAAAAGTGTTCCCCTGAAAATAAACGGTGACAGGATTGAAACAATACTGAGGTCAAAGCTGAGATCGAACATCTGCAGAAAGCGGCTGCCCGGGCCCAGTTGATAATTCATGGATTCGAGGTTGCGCAGAAATGAGCGCACGTTACCATACGAAACCGGAACGCCTTTGGGCTGGCCGGTGCTGCCCGAAGTGAACAGAATATACGCAACATCTTCATCGGCCGGAACTGCGATTGCATTGAACGTACTCTCTTTCAGATCGCAGGTGCAGACAAACGTTGCAGCAGCTTCGACTTTTTCGGCGCTGAAAAAAACAAGTTGTATTTCCGCCTGCTCAATAATGCTGGCAATGCGGTCGGCCGGATGATACGGATTGATGGGCACATAAATGTTTCCGGTTGCCCAGATAGCCATAGATGCAGCGTAGGTATCCACATGGTCCGAAGCAACAACGCCGATGGCCGTTTTATTAAGACCACGCAGGGTAATTTCAGCAGCAATAGCATCGATGCGTTTACGGAAGGATGAATATGAATAAAAAACATCCTCAACGCAAATGGCATTCAGCTGTTCATCGGAATCGGGCAGAAATGGAAATGTCACCTTGTTTATTTTTTTGCAAAAGTAGTCATTTCAGGCAATATTTTTGCGATGCGGCGCGCTAATCATTCGACACAAATTTGTTAATCATGCGGATCATATTTCTTCTGTTGGTTTTAACCGGCATACAAACATCTCTTCCGGCTCAGATGGATACCAGTTTACGCAGCATGACAGCTCGCGAAACAGAGCTATACAACCAGATTATGAAATACCGCAGTCAGAAAAGGCTGGACAAAATTGCCGTGTCGCCATCTATGACCAAAGTGGCACAATGTCATGTGCGCGATCTGAATGAAAACACACCATCGGACAAATGTGGTATGCATAGCTGGTCATCAAAAGGCGTATGGAAAGCGGTTTGTTACAACACCGATAAAAATGCCGCAAAGCTTATGTGGAGCAAGCCGGCCGAGCTGACACCCTATACCGGGAATGGCTATGAGATTGCTTTCTGGACCACTGATACCGCTTTTACTGCCGAAGATGCGCTGACATCCTGGAAGACCAGTCCATCGCATAATGCGGTTATCATCAATCTGGGTGTCTGGAAAGATTCGGACTGGAAAGCCATCGGTATAGCCACCGAAGGCAATTATGCCGTTGTCTGGTTCGGCGACATGAGCGATCCTGTAAAAGCTGCCATCACAACCGAATAGCCATTTGTTTTCTTCTTTCATAAATATTACTGAAATAACAATTAGCTGTTTCGGTCTTAATAATTTGTATATTTGCAGAAAAAATATCATGAAAGCTACTATTCTGTTTGTAGTTCATTTTGCTTTACCTTTTTTAATGCTTGCCCAGTTTGAAATTCCGCAACCTGAAAAAGGATTCATGAAAACCCATTTTGTAAACAAATCAAAAGGGCTGGTGCAGGTGCTTGATTCATCCTACATGTATGAGTACAATACCGGAGTCTGGGAAAAAGTACGGAAAAAATGTATTCATTCACGTCAATGGGGAACACTGGGCTTGCCCAACGAATGGTATCATTATGATTACAATTCAGCCACTGACAGCTGGGATCTTGCATACTATGAGCATTACACCTATCTGAGCGATACAGCTGAAATTGTGGATGAAAAACTTATCAAACCTTACAACAGAAACACACTTTCGTGGGAAAACGACAGCCAGTCGTATTATAATTACAAAGGATATTATAGTTCCCAGCTGGCTGATCTTCTGGAACAACAGATCACTATGAATTACAATCAGGCCAGTTGCAATTATGTTTCAGGAATGCGATACGATATTTCATTTAAAAACGACACCTTGTATGATATTGCCCTTGTTAAGGGGTACGACAATGTGACGGGCAGCTGGTTCAATTATTATCAGATGAAATTCACCTACGATGCCAACAATTTCATGCAGCGTCAGCAAATAATGTTGTGGTCATCGACCGACAATGTTTACCAGAATTATTATCAGGGTTTATATTCCTATCAGAACGGGTTATTAATGCAGCAGGTAACTCAGATTTTTACAGGATCTGATTTTGAAAACTCTCAGAAATTTATGTACACCTACAATTCTGAAAGACTCAAAACAGGCGAGTATGACCAACAATGGGATGATATCAACAATGAATGGGTGAATAACTCGCAGACCTTATACGCATATACCGGTGGTTACCTGACTGAACAAACCGGTCAGTCGTGGAATACGGTTACCGACAGCTGGGACAATATCACCCGATATATCATGACCTACAACACCAACGGTGACATGCTGACCAAAAGAACTGAAAACTGGGATGGTTCATCATGGAAATATACCAGCAGAGAGACCTGGACATACAATGCACAATACCAGATAACCAGTGACCTTATTGAGGACTGGGATATTCCCACTACATCGTGGCAGGGAAACAATAAGACAACCTATACCTATGATGGAAACAACAATCTCACGCTGCGTCTTACACAAGCGTACGACGGCGGAACTTTCTCGTGGGTGAATTGGGCTAAAACAGAATACGAATACGATGCAAACAACAACAACACCCTGGTTACCGACTATGAGTGGGACGATGTTTCATCCATCTGGAATGGTACCTTGCGCACCGAAAATTTCTACTCCGCATTTGATGCCACATCGCTGAGCGAACTCAGCAATTCAGAAATGCTGATTTATCCAAATCCTACCAATGGAACAATTTATTTTAATGTTGATTTCGCAACATTTGAAACCATCAGCATCAGCGATGTTACAGGTCGTGTTGTTTTTGAAAGTCAGCTGAATCTGATGGAAAACAGCGTTAATCTTGCCAACTACGGAAAAGGATTGTACAACATCACACTTGTAAAACAGGACGGAGAAAGGGTTTCGTCGCAGGTGGCTGTGTACTGATTCAGTAAAAAATATTACAGCATTGAGCGGATCAGCAAAAACAATCCACCAACGATCGTGACGGACTCGAGCGCCTCTGCCGA
>CAYSCE010000091.1:0-9922 GCA_964429475.1 uncultured Bacteroidaceae bacterium
CCGTATTCACTTTTTCAGGATCAGGTTCGGGATAGCCTTCGGCCTCTATTGTCCAGTCCTCATTCACACAGCTGACGACTTTATAATGCATGATGAATTTAAATCCGGAAAATTCACCCCAGCCTTCGCCAATGAGAAGGATTCTGGAATAAGAGTCATTCAAGGTCAGTGGAAACCTTACACGAGGGAAAGGTGCTGTTTCAAGAATTCTGTACTGATTGTGTCGCGGAGGGTGAAACCAGCACAGTTCTGCGTTATCAATGGCGCCGGTCGTTTCGGTTTTCACCCAGCCCTGGGATGGTAAATAGCTAAACCTTGTTGAATCGAAAGAATTTGGATAAAAGCTGTAAATAATTTCAATCTGATTGTCCGGATCAACTTCCCAGGCTTTTCCTGTTGTTGTTATGCGGATGGTATCAATGACAGAATTAACAGAATCGTAATACTCAACAAGAAATCGGATATCAGAACCAGCCTTAAACATGGGTTCCTGACAATGAGCTATTGCTGCATGGATGAGAAAAAACAATATGGATAATTGTATTCGCAAAGTCAGGGTTTTGGAAGTAAAACAATTTTCAAAACAAACCGTAATATTTCTCCGATAGCCATGATTGCGATCAGCGTAAAAACTCCGTCATAATCAGATAACGGAAAAATTGATGACAGAAGCAGAAAAAAAATGATGCAGGTGATAAAAAAGGTCAGACCTTGTTTGACAAACAAGATATGTCGTGTTTCGGATTTGCTTTGTTTAAAGCAGGCATCAACAATGGTAGCCAGTAAAAACAGAAAAACTCCGGGTGCCCAAACAATTTCCAATTCATTGACAAAATCCACCCTTGAAATATTGTCATGAGCTGCTGTTACTACAATTCTCAACAGGAGTAGCAATGGGATGTAACTCAGGTTGATCAGCAGCTTGACAGGTTGAAGCATATCAAGGTTAATTTAGAACGACAATTTCAAATCTGTCCAGAACTGATTGCGCAGTTCAATCCACTTTGCGGCCGATGAATAGTAGAAGTCGGCGGTATAGCGGGTCAGATACTCGCGGCATTTTTGTGTGGGCTGGCCGGATGCAGCGTTGGCCTGATCTTCTTTAAGCAATTCAGCGGCACGTTTTTCAACATCAGCCAGTTCTGCAAATGCTTTGTCTTCGTATTGCATCAGTGCCGGCTCAATCAGCTTGCGGCCATCGCCCCAGCGCACAGTTGCCATCCGGTTGGCCTGACGATACTGCCAGTGAGCCGATTGTTCGTTGAAGCCAAATTGTCCGGAATAATTGAAGGCTTGCGGCAATGACAGGGTGCCTGCAAAAACCGGAATACGCGGGCTTTCGGCAGGGTTGTCGAACGAAAACCAGCAAACACCGCCCACTTCGTCGGGGAGCCAGTCACGGCATTGTCCTACAAAACTGTAGGCACATCAGGCCACCGCGCAGGTACGCTGAAATTTCACTGCGCCATCCTGCTGATAATTCAGCATGCCCATCATTTCGCGCTTCATCCACGGGTTGGCATATGGCGATGTAATGGTGTCGGTCACAGTTTCTCCGGCGTCGTTTTTATAACTGGTCACCATTTTCAGATTCCGGGTCATATCCCATTCGGTTCCTTCGAAAGTGGAGCGGAGGAGAGCCATTACATCGCGCACAGACACCTGCTTGTCGGGTTTTACTGAAAAAGGTAATTCTTCGGCGTTATAATCCAGTTTGAGTGATGGAGCCAGACTGGAGAGAATGAAATATTCGCGGATCTGAAAAGGCTTGCTGCCGCTGTAGGCTTTCCAGAATTTAAAAGTCTCCTTGCCATCCCAGAATCCCATTTTTTTGGCAACGCTGAAAACGTTGTCCGAAGCCATGAAATAATCCTTGTTTTTCAGATCAATTTCGCTGATGCGGCTGATGTTGGCACAAACACCCACGTGGTCGTCCGGAATACGTTGTGCAGCCCATACTGCGCCGATTTTGTCAGGGCCTTCGCCAAAAATTTCAAACACCCAAACTTCTTTTTTATCAGCAATGGTGATGCATTCGCCACCATCGGCATAGCCAAATTCTTTGGCCAGTTCGCCCATGAGCTTTATCGCATCACGAGCTGTACTGCAGCGTTGCAAAACAATAGCTTCCAGATTTTCAATCAGGAAAAGACCTTTGTTATTTACTAATTCCTTGCGTCCCGAAATGGTGCTTTCGCCAATGATGAGCTGCTTTTCGTTCATGCAGGGGTATGCCACATTGAGGTAGGCAAAAGTTTCTTTTACCTGTTTGATTTTTCCTTTGGTTTCAACGCCGCGTGTATCCCATGGTGTTTCGGTCATCATGGTGCCCCACTGAATATCCATCATTGCTTTGTCGTCGTATTTGCCGGCAGGTACGATATTCAACCACGAGCGATAGCGTCCGTCGCAGGTGTGGCTTGTAATGACCGATCCGTCGGTGGTGGCTTTTTTGCCAACCATAATACTGGTGCAGCTTTCGCTGAGCGGATATTCATCGGATTGGGAGTTTGCTACCATTGGAATCAGCAGCAGGAATGCAAGAATAATGGTAAATAGTTTCATAGGTGATTGCTCTAATTACAATCCGCAAATCTAATCATTTTTAAGCATGAATTCACCGCTGGTTCAGGAGACGACATCTACCATGTTTTTTTGAAAAGTATGAAATTTTCATGTTTTATGCTAATTACAAAATTTTAATTTTGCAAACAAATTAAAGGGGATGTCTGAAACTCAATTATTGCTTGAACTTAATATTTTAAACGAACAGAAGTATATTCGCTCTCGCAAAATTAAGGGCTTGGTTGCAGTTTTTTTGGGAGTCACAGGTCCTGCAATAATGAAAGTTTTAAATGTCGTCAACTTTTCAGATTTCATGGAAACAAGCAATAGTTTGTTTTTTTGGGTGCCATTCATTGTGCTTTTGCCGCTGGGTCTTATGTGGTACGCTTACAACCCGCCACAGGGAAGGATTATTATTTCTTCCGAAAGCATTGAAATTAAACTCAGAAAAATAACACTACAAGCTGAATTAAAAAATATAACAGAATTCATATACTTTCATGAAGATAATGGGAAAAACGATTGTGTTAATAATGGGACATGGATTGAATTGGTGATGAATGGACAAAAACAGACCCTGCGGATAGACGATCTCTTTAATTCAGAAATGGAAGTTTTAAAGAAGCTGATGCAACACTGGATTCAGCGTGGCGTCAATGTTTCATTTGATGAAATATCACCAGATAAACCATAAGCCATTCGATTGGTCGATTAAGAATTGTAACTTTGCATAAAAATAATGGCACTCACCCGTAGTCGTAACCGCTGGAAATGGATTCGCTGGCCGCGCATCATTCTGTCAAAGGCAATACTCCGCATCTTTGGCTGGTCGTTTAATTATGCAGTATCGAAAGACATTACCAAAGCGGTGATGGTGGTTGCTCCGCATACTTCGAACTGGGATTTTATTCTGGGTCGCCTTTGCTACAATGCGCTCGATATCCGTGTGCGTTTTATGATTAAAAAAGAATCCTTTGTGTTTCCGCTTAATCTCATCATCCGCGCCTGGGGTGGCGTTCCGGTCGATCGCAAAAACCCGGGCAACATCGCCGAACAAATGGCGGCTCAGTTTGCAAAATACGATGAGCTTGTGTTGGGCATTACGCCCGAAGGAACGCGAAAACCAAATCCGCATTGGAAAAAAGGCTTCTATCGCATCGCCATGCAGGCCAATGTGCCAATGATTCTGACATATCTCGATTACAAAAAGAAATTCGGTTTTGTCGGCAAAAGCATGATCCCAAGCGGCGACTATGCTGCTGATATGAAAATCATGAGCGAATTTTTTGCCCAATGTACGCCGTGCCATCCCGAAAACTATGTGAATCCGCTTTTTTAATTAGGTATAAGGCAATAGGCGTTAGGCGTAAGAGAATGCAGTCCGCCGCGGCGGATGACACGCTTGCGTATGAATTTGCTACAAACGTTTACCCCAAAAATTACTATAGTTGGTTCCTTTGAAGCGATCGGCGGACGCTGATCGAACAATATTAGCCTTGGGCGCCAGCCCCAGGTACCTGTCTGCCAGTTTAACTGCAACAGGCAGGCCAGGCAGGCAAAGGACCACGCGAAGCACCTTTGAAAAAACGTAAATAAATACGAAATGATGTGGAATCCGATAGCGATCGGATGTGCGCCTACGGCGGTGATCCGCCTTCTGCGGATTATATTCCAATGTAGAAATATTTGAGACGTTAGAAATACGAATCAGGCATCAGTCGTTGTGCGTCTGAAAGTGCTGACCGCAAGTGTCAGTACTGAAAGTCCCGACCGCATTTCGACAGGCTCAATGACCGGCCGGGATGAGCTCTATGCGTTGTGCTTTGCGCTCTGTGCGTTGTGCTTTAGGCGTCAGGCATCAGGCGACAGCTGTACCAATCCGATGCGGCTGACAGAGCGGGAATGAGAGCAAGAGCGAAGCACGCCCCAACGCACCCACGCCTCATCGCCCTCACGCGTTGTGCGTTGTGCAAAAAAAAAGCCGCCCGGGTTGCGGACAGCTTTTTTTGAAGTGATTATATCTTTTATACGTTCTGAAGAATATTCAGAATCAATTTCCAGAAACGATCAACGGTAGGAATCAGGAGCTTTTCAGCCGGGCTGTGTACGCCACGAAGCGTCGGTCCGAAAGAAACCATATCCATTCCCTGGATTTTTTCGCTGAACAAACCACATTCGAGACCCGCATGAATAGCGCGAACCACAGGTTTGTAACCAAATTGTTTTTCGAATTGTTCAACCGTGATTTTCAGAATAGCACTGTTGGGATCCGGCGTCCAGCCCGGATATCCGTCGCCGTGTTTGTATTCAAATCCGGCCAGACGAAACGCCGAAGCAACCATATTACAGACATTCTGCTTTGCACTGGCCACCGAACTGCGCTGACTGGTAGCAATAGTAATGGTGTTGTTATTCATTTTCACCGAAGCCAGGTTGGTCGATGTTTCAACGAAACCTTCAATATCCTGAGCCCAGGCAATAACACCGTGCGGCATGGCATAAATCAGGTCAATCAGTTTCGAAGCGGTTTTGGCATCAATAACATGTGTGGCCTGTTCTGTTTTTTTAATGGCGATTTTTACATCCGGATCTGTCACTTTGTATTCCTGGGCAACAGCCATATCCAATGCACCGACCATTTTGAAAACGTCGCTTTCTTTGGCAGCAGGAATCATTACAACAGCAACGGCATCGCGGGCAATGGCATTGCGGAGGTTGCCGCCATCAAACGAAACCAGACGGGTGGTCATTTCGCTACCCAGTTCCCATAAAGCACGTCCAAGAATTTTATTGGCGTTGCCCAGACCGCGATGAATGTCGTCGCCCGAATGTCCGCCTTTCAGCCCCGAAACCGTGATTTCAACGGTCACCATTCCTTCAGGAGCCGGCTCCGATGTATAATAGCGGGTTCCAACAGTGTCTTTTCCTCCGGCACAACCGATGAAAATTTCACCTTCGTCTTCGCTGTCAAGATTAAGCAGAATGCGGCTTTTCAGCATTTCCGGTTTTAAGGCAAAAGCACCGGTCAAGCCTGTTTCCTCATCCACAGTGAATAAACATTCAATCGGACCATGTTCAATGTCAGTTGAATCGAGCAATGCCAGCTGTGCAGCAACTCCGATACCGTCATCGGCGCCCAGTGTGGTTCCGGTGGCTTTTACCCATTCGCCGTCAATGCGCGGAATAATGGGATCGGTATCGAAATTAATGGTACTGTCAGCCTCTTTTTCACAAACCATGTCAATGTGACTTTGTAAAGCCACCCAGGGTTTGTTCTCAAATCCGGGTGTAGCCGGTTTGCGGATTACCACATTGCCGACTTCATCGGTGAGGGTTTCCAGATTATGCTGCTTGCCGAATTTAAGCAGGTATTTCACCATCTGTTCTTCTTTTTTCGAAGGATGAGGTATTTCGCAGATTTCGGCAAAATATTGCCATACTTTTTCGGGCTGCAGGTTTTGAAAAACGTTTTCCATGTCTGTTATTTCTGTTGTTTATTATTTTCGGGTTCCAAATATACATTATTTATTCATGTTGCCCGAAATGCTGGTGGTTTTTTCATATTTTTGTGATCCAATCAGGGATTATGGCTTTAATGACAAACAGGGGCGACCGCCCGACACGTTTCGGATTCGGAGAAGGAGTGCGCGATGCTGCAGAGCGCAATTCGTCTGTGATTGGTCTTGGCGCCGATATTACCAGTTCTGTCAGCATGAACCTGTTTGCCGAAGCATTTCCCGGTCGCTTTTATTCATTGGGAATTGCTGAACAGAATGGCGTTGCTGTGGCTTCCGGCCTTGCGTTAACCGGATTGACACCGGTGTTCAGCACGTATGCCGTTTTTGCAACCATGCGGGCAGCCGATCAGATCCGTGTTTCGGTTTGCTACAACAATCTTCATGTGGTCATCGGCGGCGCACATGCCGGAATATCGGTTGGTCCCGATGGTGCTACACATCAGGCTTTGGAAGATATTGCCGTGATGCGGGTACTGCCCAATATGTCCGTTGTTTCGCCCTGCGATGCCACGCAGGCCCGACTGGCAACCATGTACGCCATCAATGAACTTTCCGGTCCCGTATATATCCGCTTCGGACGCGAGGCTGTGCCTGATTTTACATCCGAAGCCGATGGTTTCCGATTTGGAAAAGGGCAGCTGATGCGCGATGGCAGCGATGTTACCATTTTTGCCACCGGCCACATGGTCTGGCATGCGCTGCAGGCCGCTGAGCTACTTCATTTACAGCATATCAGCGCAAGAGTAATAAACATCCACACCATAAAACCAATCGACCGCGAAATCATTATTCAGGCAGCAAAAGAAACCGGTGCCATCGTTACGGCCGAAGAACATCAGATTGCAGGCGGCTTTGGATCTGCAATTGCGGAGGTACTGGCCGAAGAATGTCCGGTGCCGGTTGAATTTGTTGGTGTGAACGACAGCTTTGGTGAGTCGGGTCATCCCGAAGAACTGATGCAGAAATACGGATTATCAGCCGAAAACATTGTGGCAAAATCATTGAAAGTGCTCGCGCGAAAATGAAAAAAAAGAAATATATACTTGTTGCTTTGCCGGTGCTATTCATTATAGCAGCCATTGTATTTTCAAGCTACTGTGCAAATAAAACCTCAGAACAGATTACAACGGTAAGTGATTCAATTCCAAAAAATATTTTGCTGGGTAAATACAATCCTGCGCAGGAAGCAGGTTATTCGCTGATCAGTAGCAAATATACATTAAAGACCGGCATTTATCTGCGCACCGAAGTGTACAATGCTTTTATTGCCATGCGCGACAGTGCGCTGAAAGATGGCGTTACACTGAGCATTGTGTCGGCCACGCGCACCTTCGATCAGCAGAAAATCATCTGGGAAAACAAATGGAACGGTCGTCAGTATGTGGGCGGAAAGCTGCTCAACACGGCATATCCCGACGAAGTGGAACGCGCAAAAGTAATCTTGTTATACAGCAGCATGCCCGGAACATCGCGCCATCACTGGGGTACCGACATTGACATCAATAGTGTTGATCCCGCGTATTTCAAAACAGCAACAGGAATAAAAGTATTGCAGTGGCTCGAAACGCATGCCGCGCATTTTAATTTTTGCAGACCGTACACTTCGTTTGGCAAAACACGTACAACCGGCTTTCAGCCCGAAGAATGGCACTGGAGCTATTATCCGGTAGCATACAAATTGCAGCAGGCGTATAAAAGCCAAATCAAATACACCGATATCGAAGGCTTCGATGGCGATGAAACCGTTTTCTCCGTGCGTGTCATCGAAAACTATGTAATGGGAGTCGATTCGGTGTGCTGGCAGTGATTGTATTTCTGTTTTTACAATCGATGACTGTCTGAAAACATTTGAGTAGTACTCAAATTAGACGTAATTCAATAACACACGCCAGGCGGGTAAAACAGTTATTTGTTTTTTTGATAATTTAATTTCTTCGCTCTGCGACATGGTTATGATGGTACCTTTGTTAACCCCGAAAAATTCCATAGCTTCAACCAGCCCATTAATTTCACGATCTCTGTTTGTCTCGTTCAGAATATAGGTTACCTGGTGTGCAGCAATTTTTTTGTGATTATCCATTGATATAAAATCACATTCGTATTTATCAGAGAAATAATAAATCTGATTATCAACAGCCAGATGTTGCGCCACGATATTTTCTAAAAGCCGCCCTCTATCTTCGGTCAATTGATTTGAAACCAGTTTTATAATGGCTGAATCAATAATATATGTTTTTTTCTCATTGGACAACTGTTTCTTGAGTGAATGGTCATATTTTGATACGATTTTCAGAAGGAATGCATTTTCAAGGTACGACAGATACGATTTTACTGTGTTTACACTACCAAATCCAAGTGCTTTCTGAAGGGAGTTATAACTAAACCTTCTTCCGAAATTGCTTACAACATAACGGCTCAACTCTCTTAAAGCAACTATATTGGTGATACCGTACCGTACAGCGATATCTTTAATGAGAATGTCTTCATACATCCGGGTAATAATTTCTGCTGTTTTGAATTTATTGTATTCCGGCATTCCTCCGCTGTTGATGTATTTTTCAAAATTTGCAGATATTTTTGCTTTGTTTTCTGTATCAAATACATCATTTATGTCTGTTGAAATGCGATGATAATTCAAAAATTCCCGGAAATTAAAAGGATTAAGCTTTGTTTCGATATAGCGTCCGGTAATTTTCGTGGCCATTTCGCCACTTAAAAGATCAGCATTGGACCCTGAAACAATGAATTTGTATCCGGAATCAGTCAACCGCCGCAAAAACAATTCAAATTTATCAACATTCTGAATTTCATCTATGATAAATGTTTTCTGGCTTCCCCATAGTTCATTCTGCGTTTCGAGAACCAGATTGAAATCGGATGCATTGAAATTAAACAACCGTTCGTCTTCAAAATTGATAAAATAAAAATCCTTGTCGTTATAAAACGTATGTGCAATCTGCCGCAAGAAAGTTGATTTTCCGCAACGACGGATGCCACTGATTACATAAATATGAGGCAACTGTAGGAATTTCTCTGCTTCTGTGAGCTTTTCCCTGCTTACTCCTATGCCTTTCTTCAGAAAGTCTTTTCGTTGCTCGAAAAGTATCTGTTTGAGAACCTCTTTATTCATAATTGTTCATTTAGAATGCACAAATATACGAAATATTGTTCATTTATAATGCATAAAAACGTTAATTATTGTTCACTCACAATGCACAATTATTGCATACAACTTATTCTTTTCTCCTTTGCACGTCATCTAAAACTATGTGCTGGGTGTCGATTCGTTGTGCTGGAAATATAATCTGCAGGCGGCATTACAGATATACATCCCGGAACGCTTGCAGCAACGCATACGAAACCATTGAGTTGTGTTTTTCGCCTTTCAGCTCAATGTATTCAAAATCCAGCGCAGCATAATTTCTGTTCTCAAGTAACTTGTCCAGACGTCTTGTTCCATGCAGAATCAGATTAACATGTTCTTTACTCCCGGCAGCAAAAAACAAACTGGCTTGCAATGAATTTGTCCGGTCATGGAGTGTTTTTTCTCTTTTAAAAATATCGTAGTTGTTGGTCCACAACGATGGACTCAGTGCAATAAAACGTGTAAACATCCGGTCTTCGCGAAAAAGGCAATACATCACAAACAGTCCGCCGAATGAGTGTCCGATGATGGTTCTTTCTGTATTGGTATTGTAGGTTGAATCGATATGTGGAATGAGTTCGCCGGCTATAAAAGCGTAAAAGCGATCGGCGTGACCAAAGTTTTCACGATTGTTCTTCGCAGCTTTTTTTTCATTGTACACAGGTGGAATAAAGTCGCGCCGGCGCATGGTCAT
>CAYSCE010000092.1:0-9887 GCA_964429475.1 uncultured Bacteroidaceae bacterium
CCACTGCTATCTGGGAAATTAATTTTCCGGCCCGCAAAGCGGAGGCAACTGCTTCAGAAAATGAAAATACAGTCAATTAAAATATCAGGAGGCCAAACATGTTGAAGACTTTCAAAATAGGAGGAGCTCATCCTGAGGAGAACAAATTATCAGAAAACAGTGCTATTGAGGTGATTGAAGCCCCGGCTACTGTTTATGTCATGATGAACCAGAATCTGGGTGCTCCTTCAGTGCCGGTGGTTGCCAAAGGCGACAAAGTGAAAACCGGTCAGCTCATTGCAAAAGGTGAAGCTTTTATCTCGGCTGCTGTACATTCTCCGGTATCGGGCACCATTGATAAAGTGGATTTTTTCACCGATTCATCTGGCTACCGCAAGCCGGTTATCATCATCAACAAAGAAGGCGATGAATGGGCCGAAGGCATTGATACCAGCGATACTTTGGTAAAAGAAATCAAAGCGTCGAAAGAGGAAATTATTGAGATTATTAAAAATGCCGGCATTGTGGGTCTGGGGGGTGCAACTTTCCCAACACATGTAAAAATGGCAGTTCCTCAGGGTAAAAAAGCCGAATACCTTATTATTAATGCTGTTGAATGTGAACCATATCTCACTTCCGACCACCGTCTGATGCTCGAAAAAGGCAACGAAGTAATGGTAGGCGTGCAGATTCTCATGAAGGCTCTCGACGTTAATAAAGCCATTATCGGTATTGAAAACAATAAACCTGATGCCATTTCACATCTGGCCGGAATTGCTAAAAATTATCCCGGCATTATCGTTCAGGGACTGAAGGTGAAATATCCGCAAGGCGCCGAAAAACAGCTGATAGCTGCTTTGCTGAACCGCCAGGTTCCCAGCGGAAAACTTCCTATCGAAGTGGGTTGCGTGGTGCAGAATGTCGGAACCACCTTTGCCGTGTACGAAGCTGTTCAGAAAAACAAACCACTTTTTGAGCGTATTGTTACCGTGACCGGTAAAAAAGTGGCTAAACCATCCAATTTCAAAGTGCGGATTGGAACACCGATTTCACTGCTGATTGAAAAAGCCGGCGGAGTTCCCGAAGGCAGCGAAAAAGTGATTAACGGCGGTCCTATGATGGGCAAAGCGCTGACCAATCTTGATGTTCCGGTTACCAAAGGTACTTCGGGCCTTGTCATTTTCGATCAGAAAGAATCCAATCGTCCGGTGGTAGCCAACTGCATCCGTTGTGCCCGTTGCACCATGGTTTGTCCGATGGGGCTGCAACCATTCCTGCTTGCCGGAGCAATGGAGTATGAAAACTGCGAACTGGTTGAAAAAAATCATGTGATGGACTGCATGGAATGTGGTACCTGTCATTATACCTGCCCATCGAACAGGCCGCTGCTTGACATGCTGCGACTGGGCAAAAGCAAAATCGGAGAAATTATCAGAAGCAGAAAAAATTAATAAAAGACTATGAACCTGCTCACAGTATCGGGTTCCCCGCATATTCACGGGAACCAAAATGTAAACAAAATCATGTGGCAAGTAGTACTTGCAATGATACCGGCCATGCTGGTGTCGTTCTGGTATTTTGGCCTCAGTTCAATTGTGCTGACATTTGTTGCAATCATTGGTGCTATTTGTGTTGAGTACCTGATTTCAAAATTCATTTTAAAAGTACCGCCCACCATTCACGATGGTTCGGCAGTGATTACCGCCATACTGCTGGCTTTCAACGTGCCTTCTTCATTGCCGTGGTGGCAAATGCTGATTGGTGTTACGTTTGCCATTGGTATTGCCAAAATGACCTACGGCGGACTCGGTAAAAACCCGTTCAATCCTGCTCTGGCAGGCCGCGTTTTTATGTTGATTTCTTTCCCGGTGGATATGACCACCTGGCCGAAACCCGGACTTCCTTTCAACACAATGGATTTTGCCGTTGACGGATTGACCGGCCCTACAGCTCTGGGAATTTTAAAAGAAGGCCTAGCAAAAGACGGAGCAACCGTTCAGACTATTTCTTCTCAATTGCCCGATTATAACCAGATGTTTATGGGACAAATCGGAGGTTCGTTGGGAGAAGTTTCGGCCGCAGCATTGATTCTTGGTGGACTTTTCCTGCTTTCGCGCAAAGTCATTACCTGGCATATTCCGGTCAGTTATTTACTGAGTGCTTTTGCGTTTGCAGGCATTCTTTATCTCGTTGATCCGACCCAATACATCGACCCGGTTTTCCATTTGCTGGCCGGTGGTATGATGCTCGGAGCATTCTTTATGGCAACTGATATGGTTACTTCACCAATGTCGGTCAAAGGCCAGATATTATTTGGTGTTGGCTGCGGTGTCCTCACCATTCTGATTCGTGTCTGGGGCGCATATCCTGAAGGGGTTTCGTTTGCGATCCTTATCATGAATGCCTTTACCCCGCTTATCAACAAAGGATTCAAACCTAAATCATTCGGGAGGTAGTTCAATGGCAAAGAAAATTAAATCGAATATCTGGACCATGTCCATTTCTCTTTTCCTGTTTTCTGCTGTGATGGCGGGTGCTTTAGGCTATGTGTACAGCATTACTAAAGATCCGATTGATCAGGCCAAAGCAAAAAAAGTAAACGATGCGATTGCGATGGTTGTACCGGCTTTCGACAATAAACCAGCTGAAGAAGTGATTGTTGTGGAGCCTGGAAAACTTGAAATGTATCCCGCCAAAAAAGGTGGTGAGCTGGTTGGTGTTGCTGTAAAAACCTATACCGACAAGGCTTTCTCGGGTGAGTTCAGCATTATGGTTGGTTTTTTACCGGATGGTACCATCAACAATACGGCAGTGCTCGATCAGAAGGAAACTCCGGGTCTGGGTGCCAAAATGGGTGAGCCTGGTTTTAAGGACCAGTTCAATAAAAAACATCCCGAAAAAAATAAAGTCACCGTGAAAAAAGATGGTGGCGAAGTTGACGCTATTACTGCTTCAACCATTACTTCGCGTGCTTATTGCGATGCCATAGACCGAGCATATAAAGAATTCAAAAAACAGTTTGTCAAATGAGTGCATTAAAGACTTTAACCAACGGCTTACTGAAGGAAAATCCGACGTTCGTTCTCGTTCTCGGGACCTGTCCTTCGCTTGCAGTTACCACTGCTGCCGTAAACGGAATCGGCATGGGTGCCGCTACTACGTTTGTACTTCTCTTTTCGAATCTTTTTATTGCGCTCCTCAAAAACTGGATTCCCAATAAGGTTCGTATTCCTCTGTTCATTGTGATTATTGCAACTTTTGTAACCATTGTCGACCTGGTTATGCAGGCATTTACCCCGGATCTTTACAGCGCACTCGGCGTATTTATTCCGCTGATTGTTGTGAACTGCATCATCCTCGGTCGTGCCGAAGCTTTTGCTCAGAAAAACTCAGTGTTCGCTTCCATCCTCGATGGTATCGGCATGGGAATCGGATTTACACTTGCTATTACACTAATGGCCAGCATCCGCGAAATTCTGGGTAATGGTACTATTTTCGGCATTCAATTACTGGCCGAAGGTGCAAAAACAATTCTGCTCTTTATTATGCCTCCGGGAGCCTTTATTACATACGGCTTCCTGATTGCGATTGTGAACAGAATGAAAAAAATATATAACTTTTAAACTGAAGCCATATGGATATGATAAGTATTGTAATTCTGGCAATTCTGGTCAACAATGTCGTGTTGGCTCAGTTTCTTGGAATTTGTCCTTTTCTGGGTGTTTCCGGAAAAATTTCAACTGCAGTGGGTATGGGTGCAGCCGTCGTTTTTGTAATGGCCCTGGCCAATCTGGTAACCTATCTCATTCAGTTTTTTGTGCTGGTTCCGCTGGGCGTTGAATTCATGCAGACCATCACTTTTATTCTGGTAATCGCATCACTGGTGCAGATTGTCGAAATCATCCTTAAAAAAGCCAGCCCTGGTTTGTATCAGGCTCTTGGAATTTATCTCCCGCTGATTACAACTAACTGCGCAGTGCTTGGTATCGCCATTCTGGCTGTGCAGAAAGATTACAACATGCTCAATAGCGTTGTGTATTCTGCTGCAACTGGTATCGGCTTCACTCTCGCCATGGTACTTATGGCTGGTTTGCGCGAACAAATGGAAACTACCGGTTATCCAAAAGGAATGAAGGGTTTTCCGCTTTCACTTGTAACCGCCGGTCTTCTCTCACTTGCCTTTATGGGCTTTGCAGGTCTTGTTTAAGACAGTGCAAATAAACCAATACAACCTGAATCCCTGTTGGCGATTGCTGACGGGGATTTTCCTTTGCTCAACGCGAATGCTCAACGCACAGGGCACATCCCGTCGCCGCGGCGACGCTTTCGGTCGGGACTTTCAGACGCACAACGCACAAAGCCTGTCGCCTGACCACTGACCACTGACTACTGAAAGCTGATAGCTGACCGCTAAGTTGCAACGTCTGTAACGATTGTAACGATTGTAACGTGTAACTCCTGTAACGTGTAACGATTGTAACGTGTAACGATTGTAACGTGTAACGATTGTAACGTGTAACGACTGTAACGTATAACCTCAAAATCTCTTCTTCAATTCTTCCGGCAACGCATTTTTATTCACCATCACAGCAACTGTTTTCAACATAAAGTATCCGCGGTTCATGCAGATGTAGCCTTTGTTGCGGCCATATTCACCCCATGAATTTTTAATCAGATAATATGTGTCGCCGTTGTATTTTTTCAACTTACCGACCATATGCATGACATGATCAACCGTGGTTTCGTGATTATCAAACATTTTTTGCCGCAACACTTCTATATTGTCATCAGTCTTCAACGAAATGATGGCTGTACCTGCTTCGGCATTGAACGTTTTTTCGCTCACATCGCCGTCCCAGACAATGCTATATCCGTTCAGCAAGGCACTGTCGCAGATCATTTCAAACACTTCGGGCGGGACATTATAATATTGCTCCATCGCCCAGTTGAAGCGGTCTTCGAGTACAAACCAGCTGTAATACGGATGATGACTGTATGATGTAATGGTGATATAATCATCCGGATTGAAATGCAGCGAATCGCGGAACCCGTCTGCTGAAGCGGCATTTCCATTATATGAAAATATTTCGGAGGGTACACCGAGATAAGATGATATCAGCGAATCGACCACCAGCTGCCAGTTTGCGGGCAGGGCAGGGTAGCGTAGCCCTGAAATTTTTCGCATGTATTGTGCCAATGCGGTATCCAGCAACGCATGATTGTGTCCGGGCTCTTTGCTGGTGTAGCCATGGTAGGCCGTTTCGGGCATCATGCCATGCGTGCGGACGACATTCATTACATCGTGCATCTGACCACCGGGCGTGAAAAAATTATTGCCCTGCATGCGCACATGCACAATGGTTTTTTCTTTCAGCGCATGATACGCAAAAAACATTTCCGACAGATCTGTTTCGCCGGAGCCTGCGCGTATTAATTCACTCTCAATAAACGAAGTGGTTGCAAAGCTCCAGCAGGTACTGCTCATCTGCTGATCTTTGATTGGCGTGTGCGGAATATAGGAAAGGGTGTCGTATAGACTCTGCGCCTTTATCAGAAACGACACAATAAGCAAAACCACAAAAATTAAAGCGCTTTTCATGTTCATAGTTTATGCAAATGTAAAGAATGGTTTTCAGGAATTTGTCTTTTCCTTAAAATATCCGGTTTATCCATTTTTACCTGCATGGATGATAACGTTTTTCCCCGGAAATAAAAACACATCAAACAACAGAAACACAAACAGCCAGTACAGAACCGACATGGCGCGGTCGGGCGATATATCGGACAACAGATAGCAGGTGATGTACAGAATGACAAAAGATATTACTACAAAGCCGGTGAGTTTGGGTTTTATTGTTTTTAAATTCACCGAAATCCGCCCGTAGTGCTGCTTTACATACAACAGTAGCAACGCAATGAAAATAATTTTGAAAGGCAGATGTTTCAATCGCAGGAAGGGGACAACCATCGAGTGAAACGCATTTTTTATGGCGTACAAATAGTCATGCTCGGGCAACCAGCCAAGGCGGCTTTGCAGGCCACCCGACACAAGGTTGATGATGAGTCCGCCGGCAAGGCCAAACATGCATAAATAATACGGAATGGCTTCTTTCGAAAACAGTTGCCTGTTGTAAAAAAGAAAAAGCAACATCAGGAGGACATATAAAACAGCATTGGTTTCCGAAAATCCACCCGCCAGAAAAAAGAGCAGCGGAGGAATTGTGTATTGAATTTTCTTCGGATAATTTCCAAGCAGAAAACCAAATGCAAACATAGCTGCAATCAGCGATGCAATATATACAGTGACCGACGATACCCAATACCATGTTTCGATTCTGCCCTCGAAAAAAAAGTAATAATAAAATGCGGTCATTACTATGGATAGGGCTGTCAGTTTGTTTCTCAATGCCGATTGCGGATAAAACCGCTGCAAGTAATTTTTTAGCAGAAAGCGCAGCGAAACAATGAATGCGATCAGCATCAGTACATTGAAAGCCACATACAATGCGGGTTTATGACTGATGACTTCGAAAACCGCACAGGTAAAATAATGCGATGCCAGCCTGCCATTTACGTTCTGATAAAACGAAAGGGCTGCATTGGTAAAGCTGTTGTTGTCCGCCACATGCTCAAACCAAAGATCATCGGCCAGCAATTTGTTGGCATACGCCCACGAAAAATATACAAACAAACCTGCAAAAGCCATGCACAAAGTAATGATGAGCGGCTTGAACAGCTTTTTGATATTGGGTTTGTCGATCATGAAATTTTCGTTGGAATGGCAGACGTTTTTTCTTTTTGTTTGATGTATCTTGCAGCAGACTCCAAAAATACATATTTCTAAGGTATTGCTACGCTGTATTGTTGTTTTCCTTTTTTATCGTTACGGCAAAAGGATATTTCTTATTTTTGTTTTTATTCTGCCGAAATTCAACGCCTATTTTTTTACGTATGAAGCAACAGAAAACAAAAACAGGATCTTCGAAAAACAGCACGCAAAGCCGTATTGAATTGTATCAATCCGGAAAAATTCCGTTTGCAGAAAATTTCAGATTGCAGGCGCTGGTTATTTTTCTGTTTGCTTTTGCATTATATGCCAACACACTCGGACACCAGTATGCGCTCGATGACGATCTGATGATCCGCGACAACAAATACACCAAACAAGGTTTTTCGGGCATAGGAAAAATTCTGACAACCGACGCATTGGCCGGTGTTTTCGGCGAACAGAATTTGTTGCAGGGCGGGCGATACAGGCCACTTTCACAGGTGTGCTTTGCTGTTGAGCATGAATTATTCGGAATGAATCCTTTCGTCGGGCATCTCATCAATGTGTTGCTCTATGGCTTGCTGTGCGTGTTGCTGTTTCATGTGCTGCGCAAAATATTTGCGGACTACACTTCCTCAAAATGGTACATGAGTCTGCCATTTCTGGTAACTGCGCTGTTTACTGTACATCCGCTCCACACCGAAGCTGTAGCGAATATTAAGGGCCGTGATGAAATCATGAGCCTTATCGGATCGCTTGGTGCAATGTGGTTTGCACTTAAATTTATTGAGACGAAAAAGCCGTTGCATTTGTTGTGGCTGGCTGTCATTTTTATTCTTGCATTGTTGTCGAAGGAAAATGCAGCGACGTTTATTGCCGTCATCCCGCTCACCATGTACTTTTTCAGCGAGGCTAAACGCAAAGATTATTTGCTGATTACCGCTATGCTTTTATCAGCATTTGCTGTATATGCGCTGATTCGCTACAACGCGCTGGGTTATTTTATGAACAGCTACGAGGAAACGGAAATATTCAACAACCCATTTGCTGAAGCGTCGCCGGCACAGAAGTATGCGACTATTATGTATACATGGATTGTTTATCTTAAGCTGTTGTTTGTGCCATATCCGCTTACACACGATTATTATCCGTATCAGATTCCGCTGGTGGAATGGAGCAATTTCCTGGTTATTTTATCCATCGCCGTTTATGCGGCCCTCGCAGTTTTCGCGATCATTAAAATAAAACAGAAATCTGTGATTGCTTACGCTATTCTGTTTTTTGCAATCACATTTTCCATTCAGTCGAATTTACTGCTGAATATCGGAACATTCATGAATGAGCGTTTTATGTTTGTTTCGCTTATTGGATTTTGTCTTGTCGTAGCCTTGTTTTTCAGATGGCTTTCGGGTGAAGGAAAAACAAACAGACAATCCTTTGCACAGCCTGCAGGGTATGTTTTTGTGTTCATCATTGCTGCGTTTTCAGTGATGACTTTTGCACGCAATACTGCCTGGAAAGATTCCGAAACACTGTTTCTGACTGACGTAAAAACATCGGTCAACAGCGCGCGATGTAATTATATTGCCGGTTTTACTCTGCTCGGAAAAGCGCGCCACGAGCCTGATACAATCAAACAGTCGGAATTGTATCTGGAGTCGGCCATGTATCTTGAACGCGGTTTGAAAATTTATGCAAAGAACACCAGTGCGTTGGGAAATCTGGGCGAAGTATATATTGCTTTAAAGAAATACGACGCTGCAATAACCATGTACATGAAAGTGCTGGAGCTGATTCCAGATGATCAGGGGACTATTGCAAATTTGCGATTAATTGCGGGTTTGTACGAACGGGATAAAAAATTCAATGAAGCGATACAGTTACTGAAAATGCTTGCAGTAAAAACAAAAATTGATCCGGCCGATTACAATAAAGTCGGTGAAATTTTCGGACGCAGTATGAACCAGCTCGACAGCGCAGAAATATATTTTGAAAAATCGCTGAAACGTTATCAGGATTATGCGCCGGCTCTCGAAAACATGGGACTGGTGCAGGGTTTGCGCGGCAATTATGCAAAGTCGCTTGAGTATTTATTGAAAGCATATCCGCTCGATTCAAATAATGCTGAATTTCTGAAAAATCTGAGCCATACCTACAACCAACTGGGCAATCAGCAAAAGGCTGTTGAAATGCTGAACAAGGCTAACAGTCTGGGGCCACAGTAATGTCCTGCAACTTTATTAAATTCATAGAAAAAACCAGGTGGTGGTTTTTATAGTCCTGTGTTAATTCTGTTTTCTGAAAAAAATTAGCAATCTGCTTTTAGGTTCATGTATCGCCGATGCTGAACAGCAGCCGTTTCTGGCAGTTTGTAATTCCTGAAAAATTTCACACACAAAGCCTGATCAGGATGTGTTAATGCTGTTTTTTGTTTAACAACGGTGCTGGATTACAGCTTACCGTTGTAGTAAATTATTCCCATAAATTTTTCATCGATGAAAAACAGGTTCCTTTTATGTTTGTTTATTGGTGTTCTTTGTGCGGGCACAGCCTGGGCACAGTCTCTTACGCCAATTGTTATTGCTTCTTCCGGAGGATTTTTTACAACGGGCTCCGGCTCAGTTTCGGCTACAGTAGCCGAAATGACGATGGTTGAAACATATGAATCAACCAATTATTTTATCACACATGGCTTTCAGCAACCTGCCGAATCGTACCTGAGTATTGATGATGAAGTTGCCTGTAATTGCGGCGTGTATCCCAATCCCACCAATGGTAAATTCACAGTAACCATCGATGCTGTTGAAAACGGCATCTTGAATTTTAAAGTGTTCAGTATGCAAGGCAATGTTGTTTTGTCGCAGCAAATAAATGCATCGGCAGGCAACAATCAGTTCACGCTCGACATCAGTGGATTCGCGGCAGGGGTCTATCTGCTCGAATACACTCATTTTAATTCTTCCGGAGAGTCAGAAACCGGGATTGTGAAAATAAATCTTGAAAACGAATAAAAAAAATCTCATGAAAACAATCATTCAATTATTTGCCACATTCCTGCTCTTTCTGATGCTGGGTTATTCCACAGCTCAGGTGCCACAGGCCTTCAATTATCAGGCTGTAGCACGCAATAATGCAGGAA
>CAYSCE010000093.1:0-9872 GCA_964429475.1 uncultured Bacteroidaceae bacterium
CGAAAAACAGTAAAAAAGCGGTGACAGAGCAGATTGAAAACTCCGGAAAACTGAAATATAAACTTTTATTTGAGCAGAAACGTGAAAACAGCATGACAACGAATGCAATCGAAGTGAATGAGCTTCGTTTTGTGCACTTTGATGAAAAAGATTTCTTTTATTTTGAAAAAAACAATGATCCATACAAACCGGGTTCATACGATGTACTTGAAATTTCGAACGACACGTCGATTATCAGGCGAGAAGCCATGCCCGACACAACCCTGACCAATGTAAAACCAGTCATGACATGGTTGTATGATAGTGTGAGAACATTAATAGTGGACAGCATTCATATTTCCACTCAGTTTATGGAAGAGGGCTGTATGGATACACAATCCTATTCAACATTTTTCGAAGACAAGGATGGAGGCCGGCTATCGTTTCATTATTTTACCAACAGTATTGTATTTTATAATCCGGAAAAAAAGAAATTTTATGTGGTGTTTTTCAAATTCTGCAGAAATGAAATTAAAATTTTCGAAGTGTATGATCCGGATGAAATGAATTAAAAATATCACTGGAGGCTGTATGCAAAAACTTTCAATAAAACATTTCAGTAATTACGGTCACATCTGGTGTCATCCTGAACGAGTTTCAGGATCTACCAGACGTGACTCATCATCCACCGCAGATCCTGATAGCCATCAGGATGACACGGTGGATGATGACGTCTTATGTATATACCGAGACGTTATTTATGGTTTGATTTCAGCTATGAATTCAACAGAAAATAAAATTTACATAGAATCTTAAATATGAAAACCCTGTTCACCACAATCCTGATTATTTGCGCACAAATACTGTTTGCTCAAACAGCAAGCGTTGATTCATTGTTTGAGCAGTTTGTAAAAGACATTGAAACAGAGCAGGCATACCACGAAGGCGTTGTGAAAATGGACGATGAAACCAGAGAAAGTTATTACCTGCTGATGATCAACAGTCCTGTTGAAGCGCTGATTAAATATACAGATCATGCGAATGCCGCCGTACGATGTTTAATTTTCAGCGGTTTGGTCAATAAAAATGCAGATGACGAAACATTGAAGGAGATTGTGGAGAAACATCAGATCGACACGGCGGTTTTCAAACCATGGAAAGTGGGTGAATATATGAAGATTACCCTGGAGTACAGAACATCCGATAGAATTGATTATGAAAAAAGATTATCGACCCTCCGGCAATATCCACATGTACTAATACCCGGATTGCGTCATGGGCGCATCAGCCGGGACGATCTGCTTTGCGCCGACAGTCTGAAGTACAGTCTCGTTTTTATTAATGTACAATCTTTCGTAATGAGTTTCAAAGTTGGCAGGCGAATCATTGACCGGCAAAGCTATAGTCATTTGTTCACGCCAGCCATGAAGCGCAGAATAAGAAAACTGAGAACCGGCGATCGTGTATTCTTCTCTGATATTATGGTGCAAGGACCTAACGGCAGTATCAAACAAATCGGCTCTTTAACGGTGGTGATTAAGTAGAACAAAAAATGATTGGACGCTGATTTTTATTAATTTCGTTTGCATTAAGCTTTAATACAATAACGTATGGGACTAAGTTTTCATTACAGCGGCAGCATTGCCAGTCCGGAATTGTTGCCGGAACTAATGGATGAAGTGCGCGATATTGCAAAAGTGCATCACTGGGATGTTCATGAGTTTGAGCGCGAATTTCCGGAAGGCGCTTACGGGAAAGAGGAGTTTAATCAGGATATTTACGGTCTTGTTTTCTCGCCTCCTGAATGCGAGCCGGTATGGATTTGCTTTCTGTCGAACGGCCGCATCAGCAGCCCGATGCACCTTCAGTTTTGGGGCGACGCCAAGGAGCCGCCTGAAAGCGATTATTTATACATGATTTCAGTGAAAACGCAATATGCCGGGATCGAAATTCATCAGTTTATCATTGATTTGTTCAGATATCTGAATAAAAAGTATTTTTCATCTTTTAAATTGCAGGATGAAGGTGAGTACTGGGAGACAAATGACATTGATGTTCTGAAGGCAAATTTCAATAAATACACTTCGCTGATGAACAGCTTTACAACTGCGCTGGAGATTATCCCAAAAGAATCCGGCGAAAATCTGGAAGAGTATTTTCTTCGATTGATGAAGATGATTCAGGATCGCGGTAATATTTGATATTGCTGAATATGATGTAAATATGTCTGTTTTTTTGTATCTTTGGAATATATTTCTGACAATGGATGAAAAAGTAAAATATTGGGTTGACATATCTGATTATGATTTGGAAACTGCAGATGCAATGCTTCAAAGCAAACGCTACCTCTATGTGGGATTTATGTGCCATCAGACTATTGAAAAAATATTCAAAGCCTATTATACTGCACTGAAATCTGAGGTTGCACCTTATTCGCATAGTTTATCTTTTCTGGCTAAAAGCGGAGATTTTTACGAACAATTTTCCGAGGAACAAAAAGATTTTCTCGATCAGATTGAGCCATTGAATATTGAGGCTCGTTACCCATCGCATAAAGAGCGGTTATTGAAAAGTTTGACGGAAACAAAATGCATTGATATTATTACCAAGACGAAGGAATTACAGCAATGGATAAAAGCGAAGCTATAAATATTGTAAGAAGCTACGGTCTTTTGCTCAGGAAGTATTTTCCTCTTGAGAAGATTTATTTGTATGGCTCGTATGCAAAGAACACGTACAGGGCAGACTCTGATATTGATGTTGCTATTGTCGTCAAACATATTGATGGAGACTATTTTTCCGTGACACCTTTGCTTTGGAAACTAAGACGTCAAATTGATGATAGAATAGAACCCATACTGATTGAAAGAGAAAACGATAAAGGCGATTTCCTGAGTGAAATTCAGAAAAATGGAATTGAAGTAGAATAATTTTTCAGAATCGATTTTTTATTTTTACGATGGAATGCAAAAGCGGTGTTAACAACATCGACTTCTATATTAAGATAACAAGCACACTACCCCATGAAAAAACTCAGTATTTATGCAGCTTTAACAACCATCGTCCTGACGTTTTTTTCACTTCCAGCTATGGCGCAGATTCAACAATGTGTTGAATACGACAGTTCAGTTTACAAGGTTATTAAAAAATATGACGACCACTCGTTAAAGCGCATTGGTCAGTTTGGAAAGAAGCGAAACAGAATTGTAAAACATGGCGTGTTTATTAAATTTGACAGGCAGGGAAACGTACTCAGTAAAAAATACTATTTCTACAATCACCGGAGAAACAAAACCTTTTTAGGTTTTAAAAATGGGTTGGTGGGGCTCATATGGTCAAAACACCAAATATTTTTTCAATAAACCCGTAAAACATGCGATTGTTGATCCCGGCTTTTAAGCTGGCTCCGGAGCCAATAAAATCAGTAGCCACGCATTGACGAAACCGCCGTAAAAAATTGATTTATTTCAATTGCAGCCCAATGCGCAGATAATCAATTTATTAAATATCAATTTAGAACGGGTAAATTTTAGCCATAAAGTCCTGCAGATGAAATGTATTCTATATCTTTGCTGCGAATAAAACTAAATTCAATTTGATATGAAAAAGCATAATTTCAACGCCGGCCCGGCCATTCTGCCCCGGATTGCTATCGAAAACACCGCAAAAGCCGTTCTCGACCTGAACGGAATTGGCATGTCGCTGCTCGAAATCAGCCACCGCAGCAAGGATTTTCAGGCTGTGATGGACAATGCCGTTGCTCTTATGAAAGAAGTGATGGGAATTCCCGACAATTATCATGTGCTTTTCCTCGGTGGTGGAGCCAGTATGCAATTCTGCATGATTCCATTCAATTTCCTGAAGACAAAAGCCGCTTATCTCGAAACCGGCGTCTGGGCTAAAAAAGCGCTGAAAGAAGCCAAAGGTTTTGGTGAAGTAATTACCGTTGGCAGCTCGGCCGACAAAAATTTCAGCTACATTCCCAAAGGTTGGACTGTTCCTGCCGATGTCGACTATTTCCACATCACCACCAACAATACCATTTACGGAACCGAAATCCGCGAAGATTTTGACTGCAATGTTCCACTGATCGCCGATATGTCATCAGACATGTGCAGCCGCCCGGTTGACGTGAAAAAATACGACATGATTTATGGTGGCGCCCAGAAAAACATTGGACCTGCCGGTGCAACTTTCGTCATCATTAAAGACGAATTCCTGCAGAAAATCACCGACACACGTCATATTCCTACCATGCTGAATTACACTACACACGTGAAAGAAGGCAGCATGTTCAATACTCCTCCGTGTCTTCCGATTTTCACCATCATGGAAACCATGAAATGGCTGAAAGAAATTGGTGGCCTTTCTGTTATGGAAAAAATGAACATCGAGAAAGCCAACATTTTGTACAACGCCATCGACAACAGCAAAATGTTTGTCGGAACCGCTGAAAAAGACAGCCGCTCACTCATGAACATCTGCTTCGTGATGAAAGATCAGTACAAAGACAAAGAAGAAGCTTTCCTCGAATTTGCCAAAACAAAAGGTCTCGTTGGTCTGAAAGGACACCGCTCGGTTGGCGGATTCCGTGCTTCGACCTACAATGCACTTCCGAAAGAAAGTGTTGAATTCCTTGTTGAGTGCATGCACGAATTCGAAAATCAAAACGCATAATTCACTATTTGAATATCCCGCAGAAGACACTCATTCATGCCGAATAAGAACTTCTGCGGGATTTTGATTTTTTAAGAAAGTATTACAAAACCAACCAAATAGAGTTTGTTTTCGGGTGTCGCAAACTGTATTTTTTCTTATCTTTGGAACACTCAAAAATAATAAAACCAAACAGTTATGTCAAAAGTTCTGATAGCAACCGATAAACCTTTTGCAGCTTCTGCAGTCAATGCCATTCGCAACGTAGTTGAAACCGCCGGTTTCGAACTGGTATTGCTTGAAAAATATACCGAGAAACAACAACTGCTCGATGCTGTTGCCAATGTCGACGCCATGATCGTCCGCAGCGACATCATCGATGCTGAAGTGATTGAGCATGCCAAAAATCTGAAAATCGTGGTACGTGCCGGTGCCGGCTACGACAATCTGGATCTGGCTGCCTGTACCGCCAAAGGTATTGTCGCCATGAACACTCCCGGACAGAACAGCAATGCTGTTGCCGAACTGGCCATGGGAATGATGCTCATGATTGTACGCAACAAATACGATGGCACCAGCGGTACCGAAGTAAAAGACAAAACCCTCGGCATTCATGCCTATGGCTATGTCGGAAAAAATCTGGCCCGTATTGCCAAAGGTTTCAATATGAAAATCATGGCCTTTGATCCTTTTGTCGACAAGAGCGTGATGGAAAACGACGGCATTATTCCGGCTGCCAGTGTTGAAGAGCTGTACAAAAATTCACAGTTCGTTTCGCTGCATATTCCTGCTAATGACAAAACAAAAAAATCGGTCAACAAAGCGCTGGTATCATTGATGCCCAAAGGTGGTGTACTGGTAAATACTGCCCGCAAGGAAGTTATCAATGAAGAAGAATTGCTGCAACTTTTCGAAGAGCGTACTGACCTGCGCTATGTAAGTGATATTGCGCCTGACAACGCTGCCGCTTTCAATGAAAAATGTGCTAACCGTGTTTTCTTCACACCGAAAAAATTAGGTGCACAAACATCGGAAGCCAACAACAATGCAGGTATTGCCGCTGCCGAACAGATTGTGAAGTTCATCAAAACCGGCGATAAAACTTTCCAGGTAAACAAATAGAAAAAATCCATAACCAAATCCCCCCGCAGCTATGGAAAACAAAGTGTTTAATTTTTTCCGCTTCGAAGATCTGAGGATCTATCACAAAGCGCTTGAATATTCGCGCTGGGTGAATACGCAGGTAAAGGAAATATCATCGGGCGTATTGGCCGATCAGTATGTGCGCAGCTTTTCGAAAGCAGCAACCAATATCTCCATGCATATTGCCGAAGGAAGCGGACGAAACAAAAGTCAGTTTGTGTATTATCTCAAAATGGCCAAAAGCTGCGTGCGCGAAAGCGTGGTGTACACAACCATCGGATTGAATGAAGGATACCTGAGTCAGGAACAACACGAAGAGTCGCGCTCATATTTAATCGAAATTTCCAAAATGGTGGGTGCGCTCATTACTTCTTTACAAAAAGGAAAAACAAAAGAAGAAACCGATGAATCTGATGAACACCTTGGCGATGATACGCCACTGTCACCGGATGAAGAATTTGATTTATAAACTGAATAAAAAACTCTGAAGAATGGCTACATTAAAGGCTTTTAAAGGACTCCGTCCTCCAACAAACATTGCAAATCTTGTTGCTTCACGTCCGTACGACGTGCTCAATTCAAAAGAAGCCCGCGTTGAAGCAGAAGGAAATGAATATTCGCTGCTGCACATCATCAAACCCGAAATCGATCTGGCTGAAGGCATTGATGAACACGATGAATCGGTGTACAACAAAGCGAAAGAAAATCTTGATAAATACCGCAACAACGGCTGGCTCGTGCAGGATGAAAAAGATTATCTCTACATCTATGCACAGACCATGAATGGCAAAACCCAGTACGGTATTGTCGGCTGCGCCGGCGTGGATGATTATCTCAACAACGTGATTAAAAAACACGAACTCACCCGCAAAGACAAAGAAGAAGACCGCATGAAACATGTGCGCATTACCAATGCCAATATGGAACCCGTGTTCTTCTCATATCCGGCTCATGCTGAACTCGACAGCATGATTATGGATTATGCCAAATCGAATCCGGCTGAATATGATTTCACCGCTACCGACGGCGTCGGACACCATTTCTGGGTGATCCGCGACGAAGCCATGATTGCAAAAATCATTGGCATTTTCGAAACCATTCCCGCTGTGTATGTTGCCGACGGTCATCACCGTACTGCTGCAGCTGCATTGGTTGGTAAAGAAAAACGCGGACTGAATCCGGGTTACAACGGAAGCGAAGAATTCAACTATTTCCTCGCGGTACATTTCCCCGACAATCAGCTCACCATCATCGATTACAACCGCGTGGTGAAAGATCTGAACGGCATGAGCTCTGCTGAACTGCTCGAAAAACTGAACGAAAATTTCGACGTGGAACTCAAAGGCGCCGACATCTACAAACCAGACACACTGCACAATTTCAGCATGTATCTCGAAGGTAAATGGTATTCACTCACAGCCAAACACGGCACCTACAACGACAATGATCCCATTGGTGTGCTCGACGTAACCATTCTTTCGCAGCTGGTGCTCGACAAACTGTTCGACATTAAAGATCTGCGCACCGACAAACGCATTGACTTTGTTGGCGGTATCCGCGGCTTAGGCGAGCTTGTGAAGCGCGTTGACAGTGGTGAAATGAAAGTGGCTTTTGCGCTGTATCCTGTCACCATGAAACAGCTGATCGACATTGCCGATACAAACAACATTATGCCTCCGAAAACCACCTGGTTCGAACCGAAGCTCCGCAGCGGGCTTGTGGTGCACTCGCTGGAGTAGTTGCGAAAATAATTATTTCAAAAAAAACATCGCGCGGATTTGTAATCCGTGTGATGTTTTTTATATTCATGCGGTTTTCTAATATTTGTATTTGCATCCCCGTGGTGAAAGCTGGGGGATTTTGTTTTTTAGGATTTTGATAAATGAATATCCGTCAATGAATGCACTTATTTGCAATAGAACTGTAGCAGTGTTTATGCCCAGAAAGGTTCATTATTCCAGTTTGTTGGAAAATTAAGCAATAAGGGTTGAACCATTTGATGACGTGCAAACAGGTCATTAAGTCTAACTCGGAAATCATTTTTTCCATTAATTCTATCCAGTAGAAAAACAATTGAACACAGCACAGCATACATCTTTGCGTTGTCTATATGATCGTTTTCTATCCATAGGTATCCATGAGTGAAAGATGGAAGAACAATGGCCTGTGATAAAGTGCGGTTATACAGCCTGCTGTGATGGGCACATATATTTCGCACGTTACTCAGTACATGCATCCAGTTTTCAAGAATATAAATATCGAGTCCGAAACTTTTGGAAATTGCTTTTTTTTCAGGCGACCGTATCAGATTTTGATACATTTTTGAAAGTGTTGTAAGCGTAGCCACTTCAAGGCTCATCCAAGAAGGAGGACGCAATGGGGAAGAATACTTGTTTTTATAATGTTTGATAAACTCTTCTTCAGAGCGGTCAATTTCCTTGTCAAGCGTGGTAATATCATTATTGAAATAGTTCCAATTGCGATAAAGCGACTTATTTTCATACCAATGACTGCCGTGAGTTAAAGCATAATGATAAATTATTCTGGTTCTTAAAGCAATCTCAATTCTTTCAACAGCGTCGAAAACCAACAAGCGTAAATCACGGTCAAATTCGTACAAGCTGATTATTTCTTCAAAGGAAATGTGTTTGATAAAAGGATGGTTGGGATCAGAATTATTTTGAAACGGATAAGTATAAGCACGTAATCGGTAGTAACTTATATTCGATAATTTGGTTGCAGCAAGAGCTGAGTCATGAATTGTGAGTCCTCTTTCAACAAGTTTTTTTATTTGGTCTTCAATATTTAAAGGCAGTTTGGTGTATTGCATGGCGTATAAAATAAAACCCGCCCGGGTGCGCTTGCAAGCAGAGGCGTGGCAGGTCTGATTAATTACAAAGGTATAATAATTTTCGTTTCTTTATTCATTTTCAATAAAAAAAATTCTGATTATTCACTAAAACGAAGTATCGGAATGTTCATTAAAAGCGCCGGAATACTTCATCCTTATTCCTTCATCCGCCTGGTCGTTGAGCGTGTCGAAACGCGGCTTATTCGTGGGAGAAATTGTGGATATGCTGCAAAGGTTTTTCCAGGAGATCCCGCGTCGAGCGCGGGAATTGGAACGCCATGGAAAAATTCTCTGGTGTCTTAATGCCTTTGTGGCGATATCCTTTCTCTGGATTCATTCAGAACAGCAACAGCACCGACAGATAGAAGAACAGGGCGGCCTGGGCCAGGAAGAAAAATCCCCAGAACCAGACAGGTAAAATGGTTGTTTTATTCAGGTTGGCTGCATCGCCTGCGTTGGCTGGCTGTACAATGGAAAGCCAGAACACCACTACGGCCGATGTGAGTGCTTCGACCAGCATAATACCCGTGAACGAATACAACATAATCCAGGCTGCATCGGGCTCTGCAAAGATTACCACCAGATAGAGCGTCAGCATAAAAATCATCCATACAATGCCGAAAGCGTTGCGCACGGCCAGCATGAGCATGAGCGCCGAAAATACGACAATGGCAATATGTACTTCGAGGGTGAGACCCTGCGACATAAGCAGAATAAACAGAAAGGGCAGGGCAGAGGCGAAGATGTAGCCAGCCAGCGAAATAATAATCTGCGAGCGGCGGTTATTGCTTTTGGTGATGGTGGTGCCCGATGTGTCGTAAAACAGATCGATGCGGAGTACTTCGCTTTTGGTGAGCCAGGCCGCCAGTGCATGGCCGCCTTCGTGAAACAGGGTGCTGAAGACCCTGAACAATTTACCGACGTACGGAATGCGGCACACCAGAAAACCGGCCGCCGCCAGCGTCAGAAACAATATGGATTCTTCTTTTGACACGAGCAATGAATTATACTTACAAAGAAACAAAAAAATGGCGTTGGTGAGAATAGGTTATTTGCTCCGTTATTTTTTTGAGGCGGATCTGCCTGACTGCCTGTTGCAGTTAAACTTGCAGACAATTGAACGCAGAAAATATATGTTATAAGCAAAAGCTTATACTGGCAATACTTCAGCATGGTTTATTGCATCAACATCGTCATCCACCGTGTCACCCTGAACTTGTTTCAGGGTCTACGGTGGATGACG
>CAYSCE010000094.1:0-9871 GCA_964429475.1 uncultured Bacteroidaceae bacterium
ATTCAACTAATAAGCCACGCATGGTGTCATCCTGAACTTGTTTCAGGATCTACCATGCGTGGCTTATCATCCAGCGCAGACCCTGAAACAAGTTCAGGGTGACACGCTGGATGATGATTGCGGACACACTCGTTCAGCTCTTGACTTACTCTTTATTTTAATTTGGAATTTCATCTGTCAAGAAGAAACCATTGTAAACTCCGTGCGTCCTCTTTTCATTTTTAGTATTGCCAAAAACACCTGCATTTTAATAAATGAATTACTTTTGCAAAAAAGTCATTCTCATGTCCATTCAGGTTGATCAGATTACAAAGGTGTATGGCACTCAAAAAGCGCTTGATAATGTTTCATTCAGTATAGGCAAAGGGCAGATTGTTGGTTTGCTTGGCCCGAACGGAGCAGGGAAGTCGACGCTGATGAAAATTCTCACCTGCTACATCCCGCCAACATCGGGCAATGCGTTTGTGAATGAAATGAATGTGCTGGATAAAAGTCTGGCAGTGCGCAAAATCATTGGTTATCTGCCCGAAAACAATCCACTGTATTTTGATATGTATGTAAAGGAATTCCTGAATTTTGTTGCAGGACTTCATCATATCAAAAACAAAAAGGAACGGATTGATGAAATGATTGAGATGACCGGTCTGACACCTGAAATGCATAAACGGATCGGCGCTTTGTCAAAAGGTTATAAACAGCGTGTGGGACTGGCTCAGGCGCTTATTCATAATCCAGAGGTACTCATTATGGATGAGCCCACCAGCGGTCTCGATCCGAATCAGATTATTGAGATCAGGGAAATGATTAAAAAACTTGGCTCCGAAAAAACCATTCTGTTATCGACACATATCATGCAGGAAGTGGAAGCCATCTGCAACAGGGTCATTATTATTGATAAAGGAAAAATTGTGGCCGACGACAAGACTTCCAATTTAGGCAAAATGTTTTCGGGCGCCGAAATGCTGCTGGTTGAATTCGACCGCAAAGTCAGCCGCGATGCGGTTGAAAGCATTAAAGGTGTGCGCAAGGCTACATCAGCCGGAGTCAATTCATGGACGCTCGAAGTCGCCACCGATATGGATGTCCGCAAGGAAGTTTTTGATTTTGCAGTACGCAATCAGTACAAAGTACTTTCACTTACCAAGGAAAAACATTCTATTGAGGAATTGTTCCAGCAGCTGACGAAATAGCTTTCAGCCATCGGTCCGTATGGTCTTGATCTGCGCCGCCCCGAGCTTGCCGAAGGGTCGAAACGCGGCGGATTCGTATATCCCAAAGCCTAACGCGTTACGATTTAGAAATTTTATCTATTATGGTCAGGTAATGTTTAACGTTTTTTAAATCCGTTTATATAAAACAATTGATTAATAATATAAAGTGTTTGATTGAATTGATGAAATATAAATATTTTAAGGGAAGTACTGCATCAGTTATAAAGTGAATTAGTAATAAAGCGGTAATTTTACTTTTCAATAAAGTTGATTCAATTTTCAGGTGAAAAGAAATGCCTATATTTGCACGTTCAAATTCAATTATAGCAAAGGCTGCGTATATTACTCCATGTATGAATATTGATGTTGAAGACAATTTGCGTTATTGGTATGTTGCGTATACTAATCCCAGAGCGGAAAAGCGAGTAGCTGGCCGTTTACAGGAGTCCGGAATTGAATGTTATTTGCCTGTTCAACGGACGCTTCAGCAGTGGTCGGACCGCAAGAAGTGGGTCGACAAAGTGCTGTTCCCATCCTATATTTTTGTTCATGTTGATAAAAAAGAATATTTAGATGCCATCAATACCGACGGGATGGTTTGCTATGTACGTTTTGAAGGAAAGGCTGCTGTGGTGCGCGACTCGACGATACAAGATCTTCGTCGCATTGCCGAAGCAGGACTGATGGCTGAGTTGGTAGATGAGATGCCGAAGCCGGGAACACGATATTCAATAACAGCCGGGCCGCTGAAAGGCATTTCGGGCAAGGTCGTACGGCTGAAAGGTAAAACACATTTTGTACTGGAAGTGGAAGAGCTGGGAAAATACCTGGTCTTACCCTATTCAGCGTCGTAATGTGTTGATATAAAATATTTTCCGCTGTTTGTCCACTGGGACTGACGCGGCGAAGCTTTGAGCGCGAAGCGCGAAACGTATGAGGCATGGGGCGCACAACGCACAGAGCAAAAAGCACAGGGCGCAACGCATGCGGCATGAGGCTTGCGGCGGGTGACGTAGGTCACAATGCACAACGCACAACACTTGTCGCCTGACTGACTACTGAAAGCAGACTGCAGATTGCTGACTGCTGATATCAGAGTGCTGACAGCTGAAAGCTGAGTGCTGAAAGCTACAATGTATAGACACAAGTAAATTTCTTTCAATGAATAAATACAGACTTCTTTTTCTGATTTCGACTGCACTGTTGATGGCCGGATGCGTTCCGCAGAAAAAAATCCTGCTTTATCAGGGCGTAGATGGATCGACGGTTGAGAAGACGCAGACCCCGCCCCAATATCACGTGCAGCGCGGCGATGTGCTTTACATCGATGTGAAATCGGTCGATGAAAAAGCCACTTCGTTTATCAATGGTCCGGCTACAGCACAAACTGCCAATCAGCAGATGCTTTCGGAGCAAACACTGTATTTCAAAGGATACGAAGTTGGCTCCAATGGAGCGATTCAGATTCCCTTTATCGACAGCATTGGTGTTGCAGGCATGACCATGGGTGAGATTGCATCGTTGCTGGTGGACAGTTTGAGTTCCTATATTTTCGATCCGGTGGTGTCGGTAAAGCTATCGAATTTCCGCGTAAGCGTGAATGGTGAAGTATCGACTCCTGGCTCGTTTGCGTTCTATTCTCCCACGGTGACCATCTTTGATGTGCTGGCATTGGCCAGACCGACCGATTTTGCGAATCGCAAAGAAGTGGTGATTACACGAAAGACTGGCAGCGACAGCCTTTTGGTGGATCGTATTGATCTGACGAACAAGGAGATTCTGAACTCGCCGTACTATTATATGCAGCCGGGCGACCAATTGTATTTCGAGCCGCTGAAAGCAAAACAGTATGGCTTTACGAATTTTCCGTATAGTCTGGTGCTGTCGATCATTTCGACGAGTCTGGTGATTTATACGCTGTTTAAGTAGGTAAAGGATAAGGACAGGGTTAAGGTTGAGCTGCCTTTGGCAGGAAATACTGGGTTAAGGTTGAGACTAAGCGGCCTGCGGCAGGAGGCACAACGTCTGACACCAAAAGTCTGAGATATCATCTTGGTCAAGCCAATGAATAAGAATCGTAAATACATATTTTTTCTGGCAGTGGCCGGGTTGATGGTGATGAATTTTTTGCCGATCAATGGCGATAAAAACGATCCGCCTTTTTACATTTTGGGACTGCGACACGATTTGTGGCTGCACATTATTGCATTTGCCGCGATGACTATGCTTGCAGCATGGTCGTTCCGGCTGTCTTTCCACAAATATGGATGGATGTGTTTACTTGTGCCGCTTTCATTTATCGTGTTGGCGGCTGTTCTTGAATATGCTCAAATGCTTGTTCCGAACCGCAATGTGGCGTGGGATGATTTTTATTTTTCGTCGATCGGAGCTGTGATCGGGTGTGTGGGGATGGTGAGGAGCAGTAGAGGATAAGGTTAAGGTTGAGCTGCCTTCGGCAGGAATCAAAGGACAAGAAAAGAATTAAAAAAAAATCAATATATGACTCAACAAAGTCAGGAGACATTGAAGCAGTTTGCTTCGGATGAAGAGGAAAAGACCATCGATTTTCGTATGTTGTTTTATCGCATTCTGCGACTGTGGTATGTGGTATTGCTGTGCATTGTGGTGGGGATCGCGGCTGCATGGTTTTATCTGCGCAAGGCGCCACGCCTGTATCAGGGCTCAACAACTGTGCTGGTGCAGGATAAGCAGAATAAACTGATGGATGCTCAAAGTTTGCTTGGACTCGAAACCGGTCAGACCTCCACTACTGTTGAAAACGAGCAACAGGTGCTGCTTTCGGCGAAATTAAGCGAAGCGGCTGCGCGTAAAATCGACTGGCAGGTGAGCTATTTTATTTCGGGACGTATCCGCACCAACACTGTTTATGCGGCGCGGCCGTTTTCGGTTATCCTCGACACTTTGCGTCCACAGGTGGCCGGCGCTTCGTTCAGTATTCAGTTCAAAGATGATAAAACTTTTGTATTGTCATCCGAAAAAAACGGCGGCTCTCTGTATGATTACCGCATCAACAAATACTATCTCAAAAACGGAAATCAGGTTTCGGTGCCCAATATCAATTATGAAAAGGAACATCATCTGGGCGATACCATCCGGACAGCCAATTTCAGCTTTGTGGTGATTGCCGGAAACGTGCTCCCATCGGTGTATTCCAAAGGTGACCTTGCTTTCAGACTGAATACATTGCAGAATTTTGCATCCGGATTGAACAGCGGTTTGTCGATTGAACCTACATCGAAAACATCATCGGTGCTTCGCATTTCGCTTAAATATTATCAGCCCGAAATTCTGGAAGATTTTCTCAATGCGCTCACGCAGGTGTACATAGAATCGGGGCTGGATGCGAAAAACAGCGTCGCTGTGAAAACCATTGATTTTATTGATTCTGAACTGGAACAGATTGCAAAAGATCTGAGCGAGGCTGAATCGGATCTTGAGACGTATCGCAAGGACAACCGCATCATGAGTCTCGACGATGAAGCCTCGGCAATCTTTGATCAGATGCGCGATCTGGACAAAGAGAAAGCACAGTTGATGCTTAAAAATAAATATTACAATTATCTGCGCGAATATGTGGAGAAGGATCGCGACCTCGATGCCATTGTTGTTCCCAGCAGTATGGGTATTGAAGATCAGGTGACAACGGCACTGATACAGGAACTGGCGCGGCTGTACAACGAAAGATCCGGTTTGGTGAAAAGTGCCGGCGAGAAGAATCCTGCGGTACAGAAAATCAATGCGCAGATTCAGCAAACGCGGCAGAATATTCTTGAAAACACGCGTAATATCATTCAGCTGAGCAACATCAGCATGAGCGAAATTGATAAACGTTCGGGTGGTGTGAGTGCACGCATCTCGCTGCTGCCCACCAATCAGCGCAATCTGCTGGGCTTTGAACGTGAATTCAATCTGTACAACGAACTGTATGTGTTCCTGCTGCAACGCCGTGCTGAAGCCAAAATTACAGCGGCTACCAACATGCCCGACAACAGTGTAATTGATAAATGCGAAAGTGTTGTACAGATCAAGCCAAAGAACAGCATGGTGTATCTGATTGCTTTTGTGCTATCGCTGCTGGTGGCACTGGGTATCATTTTCCTGCCAGGCTGGCTGAAAAATACTTTTGAATACCCGCGCGAAATTGAGGAGCTGTCTTCGTTCCCGAGTGCAGGCTCGATCATGCATAACGATGGCGATGATGAGCTGGTGTTCCGCAGCGCGCCGCGTTCGATTGTGGCCGAAAGCTTCCGGAACCTGCGCACCAACATCAATTCGATGGCGAAAAACGGGAGCGGATTTTCCATTGTCATCACATCGGATCTGCCGGCGGCCGGAAAGACTTTCATTTCTGTGAACCTCGGGCAGGCCTTTGCTGCTACGGGAAAAAAGACATTGCTCATCGGCGCCGACATGCGAAAATCGCGGTTATATCAGCTCATTTCACTGCCGGTCAGTCCTGGTCTGAGCGAGTATCTGACCGGGAATGCGTCGATAGGCGAAATTCTGCGGCCCAGCGGCGAAGATAAAAATCTGTCGGTCATTACCGCAGGAAAAGTTCCGTTCAATCCGGCGGAATTGCTCGAAAGCCCTGAAATGGCGGCCTTGCTGGAGCATGTAAAGAAACTGTACGATGTCATTATTCTTGACACGCCGCCGATGGCTGCAGTGACTGATGCAAGCATTCTGCTCAAACATGCCGATGTATTGGCAGTGGTGGTGCGGCTTCGCAAAACACGGAAAAATATTCTGCGCGATTTGCTGAAAGATTTGAAATCACGCAGAGCAAGCCATACCGTATTAGTCATCAACGATGTTCCTGTTCAGAAACGCGGCGGATATGGATACGGATATGGCTATGGGTATGGATATGGCTATGGGTACGGGTATATTGATGAGGAGAAGAAGTAGATTTTAGTCGTCAGCCGTCAGCTATCAGAAAAACAGTTAGGTTGAGGGCAAGGTTAAGGACAAGGTTAAGGTTAAGGTCAAGGTTAAGAAGTATGTGAAATATTGCGCAACATTTATGTTAAACAGCCCGCGTTCAGCGCAACGCGCCCTCTTGAAGTTGAAAGTTCATAAACCCGATAGCTATCGGGTAGAAAGTTCATAAAGGCATGTCCTGAGCTCGTCGAAGGGTGACGTTGAAGCTTGCAGCAATGCAGCGATGGAGCGATAATGCGTAACTACGCCCACGCGCATCAACGCCCACACGCCACATCAATCTTCACTCCCGCGAAGCGCATAATAAAACATCTCGTATTTCTGATCTCGTATTTAATAATGCTCACCGCTCGCAGTTCACCGCTCACCGCTGAAAAGGCTCACCGCTAAAAGAGTTTCGCATCTCGTATTTCATATCTCGTATTTCATATTTCATCCGCCGCAGCGGACTCGTATTTCCAAATAACCACTCATCTCTATCATTATGAAATCTGCTTTAATTACCGGTATCACCGGACAGGACGGAAGCTACCTTGCTGAATTACTCCTGCAGAAAGACTACACCGTTCACGGCATTATACGCCGCAGCAGCTCGTTTAATACCTTTCGTATCGATCATTTATACAACAACAGCGATCTGCTCAATAAACGATTTTTTCTACATTACGGCGATCTGACCGACTCGAGTAACCTGAACCGTGTTCTTGAAAAAACACAACCCGACGAAATCTATAACCTTGGCGCCCAGAGCCATGTGCAGGTATCCTTCGAAGTGCCTGAATATACCGCCGAAGTCGATGGTGTAGGCACACTGCGCTTTCTCGATGCCATTAAGGAAACCGGCCTCAACACGCGCTTCTATCAGGCATCGACCTCCGAATTATTCGGGCTGGTGCAGGAAGTGCCGCAAACCGAAAAAACTCCGTTCTATCCGCGCAGCCCGTATGGCGTTGCTAAATTATATGCCTACTGGATTGTCGTCAATTATCGCGAGGCTTACAACCTGTTTTCCTGCAACGGCATTCTCTTTAATCATGAAAGCGAACGCCGCGGAAAAACTTTTGTGACCCGCAAAATTTCGGTGGCAGTGGCCAATATCATGACCGGACAACAAGACATGCTGTTGCTTGGGAACCTTGATGCAAAGCGCGATTGGGGCTATGCTCCCGAATATGTCGAAGGTATGTGGCGTATCCTCCAGGCCGATCAGCCCGAAGACTTTGTACTGGCTACCGGACAAACGCACACTGTGCGCGAATTCATCGAAGAGTCGTTCCGAGTGTTGGGCGAAGAAATTATCTGGCAGGGAAAAGGACCCGATGAAAAAGGAATTTTAAAAAGCACCGGAAAAGAAGTGGTTGGTATAAACCCGCGCTATTTCAGGCCTGCAGAGGTTGATCTGCTTATTGGCAATGCTGCCAAGGCCAAAGAAAAACTTGGATGGGAACCGAAAACTACCTTTAAAGAACTGGTGAAAATTATGGTTGAAGCGGATTACAGGAAAGCGAAAGATCGAGTAGGCTGAGCAAAACACTAAGACTGAGACTAGAAGGCTAAGGTTAAGGTTGAGCTGCCTGCGGCAGAGGAACAGCCAGGTTAAGGTTAAGATTAAGCTGCCTTCGGCAGAATAACAAGGTTAAGGTCAAGGCTGAGCGCTTTCAGCAGGAATACAAAGGTTAAGCCTGCTTAATCTCAACCTTTACCTTAACCTTTCCGGTCGCAACATCGAAAAACATATATGACTCCATGATGGAAAAAAATAGTAAAATATTCGTAGCTGGTCATGCCGGCATGGTGGGCTCTGCCATTTGCCGGGCGCTTCAGCGCAATGGTTTTGAGAATCTGCTCACCGTTGATTTTTCAGAACTCGACCTGCGCAATCAGGCTGCAGTAAACGATTTCGTGCAGAAGCACCAACCCGATTATATGTTTGTGGCTGCTGCAAAAGTGGGCGGCATTATGGCCAACAACACCTACAAAGCCGATTTCCTCTACGATAATCTCATGATTGAACTCAATCTCATTCATGCAGCCTATCTCAATAAGGTAAATAAACTTTTGTTTCTCGGCTCTTCGTGCATTTATCCGCGCATGGCTCCACAGCCTATCAAAGAAGAGTATCTTCTGGAAGGCGCTCTGGAACCCACCAACGAAGGATATGCGCTGGCGAAAATCTGCGGCATAAAACTCTGCGATACCTATCGCCACCAGTATGGATGCAATTTTATTTCGGCCATGCCCACCAATCTGTATGGCTATGGCGATAACTATCACCCCGAAAACAGCCACGTGCTGCCCGCTCTCATTCGCCGTTTTCACGAAGCCAAAATAAATAAGTCGCCCGAAGTGGTGGTGTGGGGCAGTGGAAGCCCGCTGCGTGAATTTATGTTTGCCGACGATGTGGCCGATGCCTGTGTGTATCTGATGCAAAACCACAACGAACCCGGCTGGGTAAACGTGGGCACCGGTGAAGAAATCAGCATTAAAGAGCTGGCGCAACTGGTTAAAGATACCGTGGGCTATACCGGCACATTACGCTTCGATACTACCAAGCCCGATGGCACCCCGCGCAAACTGCTCGACGTTTCAAAACTCAATGCGCTCGGATTTAAAGCTAAAACATCGCTGAAAGAAGGATTGAAAATCGTGTATCAGGACTTCGTAAATAAAATGCAAGGTTAAGGACGAGGATAAGGACGAGCAGCTGTCAGCCGTCAGTCCGCCGCGGCGGATTCGTATTTCGTATTTTATACAGCTCATCACTCAGCGCAGCCTGCATATAAATTTCTCTGATTGGACAAAATGAATAACATAAAGGATTTGATACTTCAGGGCGAATCGGAAACGATTGAACTGAAATCATCTTTTCAGGATGAGGTAATTCAATCTCTTGTTGCTTTTTCCAACTCAAAGGGCGGCAAAGTATTTATCGGAGTGAATGACAAAGGCAGAGTAATGGGGACCGATATTGGAAAAGAAACTGTTCAGCAGTGGATTAATGAAATCAAGGTAAAGACGGAGCCATCAATTATTCCTGATGCAGAGATCATTGAAGACAATGGAAAGACCATCGTTGTATTAAGCGTTTCTGAATATCCCATAAAGCCGGTTTCGGTTAAAGGAAGATATTACAAGCGAATTGGTAATGCCAATCATTTGATGTCGGCAGCCGAAGTTGCCAATTTGCATCTGCAAACTGTAAATTCAAGCTGGGATTTCTATCTGCGCCCACAAAAATCAATTAAAGATATTTCATTTGAAAAATTGCAAAAAGTCATTGATGCAATTACGCGCAGGAAGCCAGACAACAATATTTCATCGGTTGAAGAATTCCTGCTGAAAAATGAACTTGTAAAAGGAGATTTAATTACAAATGCTTGTTATTTATTGTTTTGTAAAGATGAGAATCTGTACACAACAATTCAGATGGGCCATTTTACATCAGAAACGATTATTAAAGATGACGTTTCATCATCAAATGATATTCTCTCTCAGATTGATGAGGTTATGTCGTTTGTAATAAAGCATATCAATAAGGAAATAATTATATCCGGACGAGCTGAAAATACTGAGCGCTGGCAATATCCGATTGAAGGCATTCGCGAAATAGTCTTGAATATGATAATTCACCGGGATTATACATCTTCGGTCGATTCAATTGTTAAAGTGTTTCCCGACCATATACTTTTTTTCAACCC
>CAYSCE010000095.1:0-9820 GCA_964429475.1 uncultured Bacteroidaceae bacterium
AATTTTCGCCTTTATGAATCTGTCGTTCAGGAATTATTTATTTCTCGAGCTCACTGGCCGCAACGACTGGTCATCGACATTGCCAGAGGGAAGCAATTCATATTTTTATCCTTCGGCATCAGCCAGCTTTGTATTATCCGATGCGTTTAATTTCGCCGACAGCTGGATGAACTTTTGTAAAGTCAGAGTGGGAGCGGCTCAGACTGCTTCGGACTGCTCGCCTTATGAAACATATTTTCAGTACAATTCATTTTTAGTGAATGGTATGCAGGCAGTAACATATCCTCAACCCATTCCACCCGTAGGCCTGAAGCCGCAGCGCGTAAATTCGTACGAAGCCGGTTTAAGTACCGAAATGTTCAAAGGCAAGCTGGAATTCGATTTTACGTACTATTATAAATACTCGTTTGATCAGATTGTGCCCGGATTGCCGATTCCGACTTCATCAGGTGCATCGAGTGTGAAAATCAACAATGGCGAAATGGTGAACAGAGGAGTTGAACTTACCATCAGCCGGGTATTGTTTGAGAAAAAGGATCAGTATGCCAAAGTGGGATTAAATCTGACCCGCAACCGCAATAAAGTCATCAGTCTGGGCGAAGAAGGCACACAGCTTATCATTGGTGATCTGTGGGGACTCAATGGCCCTGCGCAGATTCTGCAGGCAGGCGATGATTACGGTACCATCAGTGGTTATGACTACATCCGCGATGCCAATGGAAATCCCATTCTGAATGATGAAGGCACCAAATATCTGATTACCGATACACGCGTTCCGATTGGCAATGCCTCGCCGAAATTTCTCTGGGGCCTGACAGGAACCTGGACCTACCGCAATCTGACCATCAGTACGTTGATTGATTCGAAAATCGGCGGCGATATTTATTGCGGTACCTATGTGATTGGCATGCAAACCGGACAAAGCCCCGAAACGCTCCTGGAGCGCGATGGAGGCGGATTGCCCTATACCGATCCGGATGGAAACACCAGCAATACCGGTGTCATTCTCGAAGGTGTACATGCCGACGGAACACCAAATACTACGGTGGTTCATTATTATTACAAGTACATGCCGAATTACGGCGGTTGGGGAAAATTCCTTTCAACGCCCGGCATTATCGAAGACACCTGGATCAAACTGCGCGAAGTTGCCATCACGTATAACATTCCGAAAAAAACCATTGCCAAGATGAAATTTGTGCAGGAGATCGGAATCAGCTTTGTTTGCCGAGATGTCGGTTATATTTATTCCAGTATCCCCGACAGAATTAATCCTGAAGGTATCAACGGATCGGGAAATGCTCAGGGCTTTGAATGGGCCTCGCTTCCCGGTTGCCGTTCCTATTCATTTGGTATCAAAGCTAAATTCTAATTTTTAAAAGCTGACAATCATGAAAACAAGAATATATAGTCTGCTGATTTTTTGCGCGCTTCTGATGATTCAGACTTCGTGTACCAAAGATTTTGAAGAAATAAACACACCCATCGATTTATATACAACGGCCAGCGATGGCTCATTGTTGCTGGGAATCGAGAATTCATTAATACGTCCTTCGAACGAATTGTTTTATGTCAACAACGAAGTATTGTATAAGCAAACGCAGATGGGCGCTTTGACCAAAGAAGCATGGGGAAATTACAACATTGGAACAGAAAATATCTGGAGCAATTATTACACGGTGATGCCCAATGTACGTGAGTTGGAGCGCCGTTTTGCGCTGGCCGATGCATCGCCGGAACTGAATAACATGAAAGCCATTGTGAAAATTCTGCTGGCTTATAAAACTTTCAAAGTCACTGATTTGTTTGGCGACATTCCTTTTTCCGAAGCCGGATACGGGTATCTCGATGATCAGAAATTATATCCAAAATTTGATACTCAGCGCGCGATATATCTGTTTCTGCTCGATGAACTGAAATGGTGCGAAGACAATATTGATCTGACGGCCACTACAGCAGAGCCATACGCAACATTCAAATCGTACGATATTCTGTTCAACGGCGACATGCTCATGTGGAAGAAATTCGCAAACTCGCTCCGTCTGCGCTACGCCATGCGTATGTATGATAAAGAACCTGCGTTGGCCGCTGTGCATGTGAAAGAAATCATCGAACAGAATAAAAAAGTATTGGTCGGTATGGATCTGGGCGGAGCTGCACTGGAAACCGCATCGTTGTGTATGCAGTACCAGCATCTGGGCCAGGGCGCTATGGAATGGGCTTTCCGCGAACACAAAAATCTGCGCATGGGAACTACTATGTGGCGTTTAATGTCGGAAAACGACAGCACCGATGGCAGTGGCATTTTCGATCGTCGCGCTTATTTATTTTTCGATACCAACAATGATGGTGAATGGGTTCCGTATCCGCAGAATCCACCGGCAGGATTTGCGCCCGATGGGGGAGCACCTTACGGAAGCCAGCGTCAGAGTGACGCCGCATATTTTATTAAAGGCGATGATTGTCATTATTCACCCTTTAATTTTTTCATGATCAGCGACAATCAGGTCATTCCTGAAATTCTGATTTCGGGTGCTGAAGTGCATTTTCTGAAAGCCGAAGCTTATCAGCGCGGCATCGGGGTGGCACAAAGCGATGGCAATGCTGACAATGAGTTTCTGAGCGGCTTGCAGGCATCGTATTATTTCTGGGACGATCGTATGTCGGATGCTCAATTACCCAATGGCACCGGCACTTTCTACGATGTAGTCACCGTGCCGTCATCACTTGATCTGACCAAGCTGCAGATAAAAGTCGATTTATGGAATTTTACTACGCAGGAAGAAAAAATCAACATGATATATGCGCAGCGAATGATTGATTTATTCTGGCAGCCGGCCGAAGCTTTTGCTCTTGCCCGCACTGGCCGCACGCCCCGCGAAGGAAGTGCGCTTGCTTTTTTCCGTTTCCCCATTCCGACTTCCGAGGTAAACTACAATTATCAGAACTGGAACAATGCCTATGGTGGTTCGGATGCATCGTCACTGAAAGTCTGGTGGATGGAGTAAATAATTTGAATTTTTAAAACAACTCATATGAAAAATGTTTTTCTGATTTCGGCAATGCTGGTGGCCATGTTTTCATGCCGCCTGTTGCAAGCTCAGACAATGTACACCTACGATTTCAACAGCCTGACACATGGCTCGGCCATTAACGGGCAGGATGGCTGGATGAGTACTTTCCAGACTGTTTCGGGTGGAGACTTTGAAGTGAATTACACCTTGAGCGGATCGGCTCTGGCTCCCGATAATTCTCTTTGTTTATTGTATGAAAATGGTGGACCGGGTGTCGGACAAACCGCATCACGACTTTCAACTCCTGCGCTGCCTTTCGATTTTTCGGCAGGCGGTATTGTGGAAATTGAAGTCAAAATGTTGGTCAACTGGTGGGGTGTAGGCTTTGGTTGGGGCTACGATGCCACCAACAACGGCACCATCAATTTCGGTACGGCCGATGCCAACGACGGTGGTTGCTGGTTTTATCTGAAAAACGCCAACAATACCAATCACGATCAGCATTCATTCACCAAACCCGATGGAACCTCTGTTTCGTTCACATACGACAACTCGGTTTCAGCCTGGAATGTATTTCGTTTCTCGATTGACTTTACAGCCAATGGTGGTGCGGGTGCCATTACCATGTATGCCAAAACACCAACCGGAACATGGTCAACCATTCCTGAAATCAACAGTCTGAATCTTGGCCTTACGCCAGGCAGCAACAACAAACTCGATCCTGCAAAGTGGAATCGCTTACTCATGCATTCACAAGGCGGTGTTGGTGGGTTCGATGACATTGTTCTTCGTCAATACGGAGCCAGTTATCAATACATCGTTTTCGAATCGCTTCCTGTTACAAAACTGACGACTGATCCTCCTTTCGTGCTTCATGCTTACACCAATCACAATCTGCCTGTTAACTTCACCATCAGTGGTCCGGCAACTATTTCCAACGACACTGTTGTAACCATTACAGGACCGGGCTTTGTGACTGTTACTGCACATCAGGCTGGTAACGGAACAACCATTGATCCGGCTGCTGATGTATCACAGACTTTCGAAGCCGTTGATCCGTTAGCGGTATTTCCGGTGGTTGATATTATCAATCCTGTAAGCGGCGCTTCAGTCCGCAATCCGCAATTGCTGAAAGTGGCACTGAATGCAACGGCTGTTATTGACTACCCTGAAATTCTATCCATTGATGAAGTAAAATTTGTCATCGGTGGTATTGATTATCCGGCAACAGCAACCAGTAACGGTTATTACATCTGCTACTGGCAACCCGATGCCTATGGAAGTTACACGGCACATGTGGTTGCAACCAGCACTGGTGGCGCTACTACAACATCGCCCGATTTTACTTTTAATGTACTGCAGGATTCTTCAGCGCAAACTTTTGTTGCTTTCAATCAGATACATATGGCAACACAAGAGACTTCCGGATTACTGATGCGCATGGATACCACCATTGTTTTTCCGGCGTTTTGCGGAACCTATCAAAAAGTAACTGCTTATCTCAATTATGATTGTCCTCCCGGAGGATGTGAGGAATGGGACCGCGTTTGCCGCATTATGACTACCGGAGCCAATGGCGAAGAGATTGAACTTTTCAAGTATGTTACCCCTTATGCAAAAGCATGTTCCGATAGTGTTGATGTTACTGATTTTGTTTCGCAGCTGCAGGGTAAAATTCATCTGGTGGCCGATTTTCCGTCAAAATCAAAAATCACGCTTACATTGAAATATCACGAAGGCGCTGCACCAGCCAAATACAGCTGGGTGAAAAAAGTATGGTACAATCAGTATTACAGCTTTGGCAATTTTGCCAGTCAGCAATCGGTTGAAGAAAAAAATATTGCATTACAGGATACCAACGATGTGTACATTCATCATGCATATCTGCGCATCATGAGTAGTGGTCATAACTGGGGATCCAATAACACCGATAATGCTGCTGAATTCAAGGAAGCCACGCACAATATTCAGGTGAATGGTTCAACAGTGTACACACAACATTTGTGGCAAACATGCAATCCGAATCCCACAGGATGCAATGCCCAGTCCGGAACATGGCAATACAATCGTGCAGGCTGGTGCCCTGGCTCTATTCCGATTTTATGGCGCTTCGATCTGAGTTCCTATATTCATCAGAATGTGGACCTGAATTATCAGTTCGATCCAACCTATACTGATTATTGCAGTTCTTCGAATCCCGGCTGCGTAAGCGGTTCTACATGCACTGACTGTACCGATCCTGCCAATCCGATTATTGATGTGGCTGCCGATATGATCAGCTACTTCGATGTCATTCCGGCTTCGGTGCAGGAGATTGAACTGCAAATGGAAGTATTTCCAAATCCGTCCAATGGTGTCTTCAATCTGGCTACCAGTGTCGATTTCAGTCATGATGTATTGTTGTCTGTTCTCGATATGACTGGTCATGTTGTATATCAGTCGTCATGGAACGGCGAATCACGTACCCTTGATCTGACCAGTCTTGCAGAAGGCGTATATGTATTGAAAATTGAAGGAATGGATGGCATTGCCGTTAAAAAACTTATTGTTGAATAATACTCAGAAAAATGAAAAATACACTCAAAACAATTTTTATTGCATTGTTCGTGCTGTTGCTAAGCAGCATCACGGCTAAAGCTCAGATGCTGGAATACGTGATTGATTTCAACAACCTGAACATGGATGTCATCAACGGACAGGATGGCTGGAGTTCAGTTGACAACATTAATCCGGATGGCAATACGAGCTGCGTTGATATCAATATCGGTTATGGCACTGCCACGCCGCCCGATCTTACCATGGGTGCTTATTATGCATGTGGAGGCCCCAATGTTGGCCGCACTGCATCAAGGCTTACATCGACTGCATTTCCGTTCGATTTTGCCAATGGCAGCATCATGGAAATTCAGGTTGACATGTATCCAGCATGGTGGGGTACTTTCTTCGGCTTTGGCTACGACGCCAATTCCAATGGTTATATTGTTCCGGGTATTGAGCAGACAGCTGCCTATGAAAGCAATGAAGGAGGTATCGGATTTTATCTGACACGTCGCCCGCAGAGCGCTGCTCTGAACTGTTTTATGAAACCCGATGGCACGAAAATCACGTTCTCGTTCGACAGTCTGTATGCAAACTGGAACACGTATAAAATGATCATCGATTTTGATGCTAACAGTGGTGCCGGTAGTCTTTCATTGTATGTAAAATCACCGGGCGGTTCATTCAATGCCATCACTCAGGTGCAGAACATCAATCTTGGACTTACCCCCGGAAGCAACACCAAAACCGATCCGGCAACATGGACAAAATTGTTTATTCAGTCAACCGGCTCCTATGCTGCATTTGATAATATCATCATTCGCCAGCCCGATGTGCCTGCGGGAATGCAGTATCAGTACATTACATTTCCGGCCATCGGCGATCGCCTGACCACCGATGCACCATTTCAGCTGCAGGCCTATACCAACAAGGGATTGCCAGTTTCATACAATATTGTTTCGGGTCCTGCTACTGTTGCAGGTGATATGCTTACTCTTACCGGAATGCCGGGAACTGTAACCGTTGTGGCAAGCCAGCCCGGAGACACTGTTGTCATGGCGGCTGCAAACGATACCGTTTCATTTAATGTGATCGATCCTTTGTCGGTATTTCCCGAATTGTCGGTCAAATGTCCGGTTGCAGCTGATACAGTCATAGCGCCCAATCTTGGCAAAGTGCTCATGTTTGCTACTGCCGTTATCGATCACAACGATATTCTTTCCGTCGATTATGTCGAACTTAAGATTGATGGCGGTTCTTCGGTAACAGCCAACGCATCCGGAAATGATTATTACTTTGCGTATTTCGATCCGGTTTCGCAGGGCACACACAGCATTCAGGTTATTGCACACAGTACCGGTGGTACGGCCACCGACACCACTTTCACTTTTTATGTAAGTCAGGCTGCAGCACCCACACGATCGGAATTCATTATTGATCATCAGTACATGGCCACACTGCCCAACGATGGTGTGATGAGCACTTTGGATACAACGATTGCCATGCCTGTGTTTTCGGGAACCTATTCAAAAATTGTGGCGTATCTGAGTTATGAATGTCCGGTTGAAGGTTGTGAAGAATGGGACCGTGTTTCGAAAATTACGACCCGTGGTGCAAACGGTGAATTCATCGAGCTGGTGCGTTATATCACGCCTTATGGTGTGGCTTGTTACGACAGCATCGATATTACGGATCTGGCTTCGCAGCTGCAAGGCAAGATGGATCTGGTTGCCAATTTTCCACCCAAATCGGTTCTGACGATTGAAATAAAATACTTCGAAGGCACACCGGCACACAATTACAGCTGGGTTACTCCGTTGTGGCATGCCGATTATCCTTTTGGAAAATATGCAGCTGCAGGTGTTGCAGAACAGCCGGCAGAGCAGCGCGCGCTTAATCTGAACGAGACTTATGGTATTCCTGTTGAATCGGCATTTATCCGTATAGTGTCATCGGGACATGGCTGGGGAAGCAACAATTCGGAAAATGCTGCCGAGTTCCGCGAATCGACACATCACATCAAAGTCAATGGTGCCAACGCTTTCGATCAGCATTTGTGGCGCACCTGTAATCCGAGTCCTACCGGATGTTCGCCTCAGAGCGGAACCTGGTATTACAACCGATCGGGATGGTGTCCCGGTACTATTCCGCAGTTATGGCGTTTCGACCTGGCTGCCAATCTTGGACAAGTTGTCAATGTTGATTATGTTTTCGACACAACTTATGTCGACTATTGTTCATCGTTTAATCCGAATTGTAACAGCAGTATCTGCCCGGATTGTCTTGAAACCTACAATCCGTACATTATTGTAGCAGGCGATCTCATTACATATTACGACGATGCGCCATTCTCGGTACAGGAAATGCAGGATCCGTTCGGACTTACAGTTTTTCCGAATCCGAATACCGGATTTATGACACTGGCTTCCAAAGCTGGTTCCGGACAGAAATCCCAGGTACAGATTTTCACCATTACCGGCAAAATTGTTCAGGAATTTGAATGGGATGGTGAAGCTACTCCGATTAATCTGAGCACAGCAGGCAAAGGTGTCTACTTCCTGAAAGTGAGTAGTAATGCAGGAACTGAGTATAAGCAAATCATAGTTCAATAGTTTTTTTCAGTTCGTTTTTTAGTGGTTAAGGCCCTCGCTTGCGGGGGCTTTTTTGTGTGTTTGAATTTATTATTCTTTGTAAAAATTATGTAGATTTGAACTTTAGATGATGGTTCAGCAAAAAGCAGCAATTATGAAAGCGTTTTTAATTTTTTGTACACTTGGTTTTATAGTAATACAAGGGTTGGGGCAAATAGAGCGACGGTCGGTACCCATTGTGGCGTATTGGCAAAAAGGCGATTTTATGGAGTATTCTGTAACCAAGGTCAAGCAGCAGTTCAGAAACGATACGCTTGTACAAAACGATACCACAATCATGTTCGCCGGTTTAACGGTGATTGACTCAACGGCAGATTCTTATACACTCAGGTGGAGCGTTTATGAGGATAATCTGGTTGATTTCATTTCGTCCGATCAGGGTTCGGGCGATTTGATTTCCGATGGCACTTTAGATGTAATCTATAAAACTTCCGAGGCCGGTGCATTCATGGAGATTACAAATTGGAAACAAGTTTCAGAAATACTGATACAATCTTCGAGAGAATTAATTCGATCCATGATGAGTGAGAAAGAACCTGACACGGCGAAGTTCAACCAGATTATTGAACCGGTTCTGGCCATGTACGGTTCGCGACAAGGTATAGAGCAACTGGCTTTTCCCGAATTGCAGTTGCTGCATTTTGCCTTTGGTACAGAGATGATGGTCGATGACACCATTCATTATAATGACCAATTGCCGAATATGTTTGGAGGAGAGCCAATACGTGCAAGCGGAAGTTTATGTTTTTCCGAAGTAGACTTTAATAAAAATTATTGTGCTTTGGAGCAAACAAGTTTTATGAACCCCGATGACACCAAAAAGATGGTGGTTGATTTTCTGCGCCAGATGGATCTCAGTAACGAACAATTTGAGCAATATCTTAATGAAGCAGTTTTTGAAATTCACAATGTGGGACAATACGAGTATATATATGATCCCGGAATTCCCATGCATATAGAAACACTGCGTACCGTTAATCTTTCGCTTGCTGGAGCAGCATCAGTAACATCGGAGTCTGTTGTTATTCAATTGACGGATATGAAAGTGTATGGGGCGGATTTTGAAGAGTAAAGAGTTATGTGTTTTTCGCTGCGCGAAAAAGGTTTTTTTAGCATTACATGATCACAACCCGCGTTGCTCGTTGTGATATACGTTTTTTTCATTTTGTTTTCGCTGCGCGAAAAGGGGGTTTTTAGCGTTGCATGATCACAACTCGCGTTGCTCGTTGTGTTGTTTGTTTACACTTTTTCATTTGTTTTCGCTGCGCGAAAAGGGAGGTTTAGCATAGCATACCACATTTCGCTTTGCTCAATGTGGTTTTGGTACAAGGCACTTCGGGGTTTTTTCGCTGCGCGAAAAAGGGAGGATTTGGGTAGTGGAACAGAGCAGTGGAACAGGATTACGGCTCACTTCGTTCGCCGTGATCCTGTAGGTGGGGGTAGACAATCAAAAATCCATTTTCGCTGCGCGAAAAATGTTGTATTTTTTTAATCCCATTGCTCATGCAAGCATGGCAATGGCATATAAAAAAATCCAACACACTTCGTGTTGGATTTTTGATTGTCGGGGTAGCAGGATTCGAACCTGCGACCTCCTGCTCCCAAAGCAGGCGCGCT
>CAYSCE010000096.1:0-9812 GCA_964429475.1 uncultured Bacteroidaceae bacterium
GCCGAAGCCATCGACAAAGTGGATATGATGTTCAGTGTCGGCCCGGCTGGTACCGGAAAAACATATACGGCTGTTGCACTTGCTGTCAAATATCTCAAGGAGAAAAAAGTACGTCGCATTGTACTCACACGTCCTGCAGTTGAAGCAGGCGAGAATCTGGGATTTCTTCCCGGTGACCTGCGCGAAAAACTCGATCCTTATCTGCAACCTCTATATGATGCGCTGAACGACATGGTACCACAGCAAAAACTGATGGGGTATTTCGAAGACGGCACCATCGAAATTGCTCCGCTCGCATTTATGCGCGGCCGAACACTTGAGAAAAGTTTTGTCATTCTCGACGAAGCTCAGAATGCCACACGTATGCAGATGAAAATGTTTCTGACCCGTATGGGACAGAATTCGAAATTCATTATTACCGGCGACATGACACAGATCGACCTGCCCAAAACGCAGTCCAGTGGCCTTGTACATGCAGTCAATATGGTGAAAAATATTCCTGAAGTGGCTGTTATTGTACTCGATCAGAGCGATGTCATCCGGCATCCGATTGTTACTAAAATTATTAATGCATATGAAAAAGATGAAAATAAAGACTAGTGTTGTTTTTGCAACTGTTGTACTGTTGCTTCTCGGTGCCTGTGGAAAATACGACGATGGCCCTGCAATCAGTCTCCGTTCGCCCGAAAAGCGCATGATCGGATTGTGGGAATGCACTTCGGTTATGATTGGCGGAGTAGAGCATTTGACCGACTATCAGAGTGATTCAGCCTATCTGCGTTTTTCATTTTCAGGAACAAAAGAAGAATTGTTCATACGTCTGGTTGATGATAATCAGAGTTCGCCAACATTTTCGAGCGATTTGCTCATCTTCAATGACAAAATGAATGAGATGACTTTTGAGTTGCCTGTAAATCCATTATACGAGCAGGAAACGGATGAATTTTTTGCATTGATTCCTGCATTAAACAACGAAAATGTCTGGTCCATCAATCGTCTTTCCTTTAACGAAATGTGGATCAGCACCACTTTCAACGACACTTTGTATGCGTTGAAACTTTCGAAACTCGACAAAGACTTACTCAACCCCTAATACCTATGAAAGATCTCGTAAAAACCGATTTTCAATTCAGTCCGGACCAAACCGTATATCATGGCAAGGTACGCGATGTATACCGCTTAAATGATATTTTGGTCATGATCGTCAGCGATCGCATTTCAGCATTCGATGTAGTGCTGCCGCGCGGTATTCCTTACAAAGGACAGGTGCTCAATCTCATTGCTTCAAAATTTCTTGATGCAACTGCCGACATTGTTCCCAACTGGAAAATGTCTGTACCACATCCTTCGGTGATGATTGGCAAATGTGCCGAACCTTTTAAAGTCGAAATGGTCGTGCGCGGATATCTGACCGGACATGCATGGCGCGAATACAAAGCCGGAAAGCGCTCACTGTGCGGTGTTCCGATGCCTGATGGTATGGTCGAAAATCAGAAATTCGAACATCCGATTATTACACCAACCACCAAGGAAGACATTGGTCACGATGAAGATATTTCGCGCGAAGACATTATCAAACATGGACTGGTAGCGGCCGACGATTATACAAAGCTTGAAGAATACACGCTGAAATTGTTTGCCCGCGGTACCGAAATAGCTGCTCAGAAAGGTTTGATTCTGGTGGATACCAAATACGAATTTGGAAAAGTCGGCAACGAAATTATTCTGATTGACGAAATTCATACGCCCGATTCATCGCGCTATTTCTACGCTGAAGGCTATGAAGAACGTCTGAAAAATGGACAGTCGCAAAAACAGTTATCGAAGGAATTTGTCCGTGAATGGCTTATGGAAAATGGCTTCCAGGGTCAGGAAGGACAGACTGTTCCTGAAATGAGCGATGCTTTTGTGGCCAGTGTGGCCGATCGTTACATTGAATTGTACGAAAGTATTACCGGCGAAAAATTTGTTCGTCAGCCGCTCGATAATGTGGCTGCAGACATTGAGAACGCTGTAAAAGAGTATCTCGGAAAATAATGGAGAACTTCTGAAAGCCCGGTAATGCCAGGCTTTTTTAATGTTTTTTTATCCCCGTTTTCTTTCCCGGCGCATGCGCCAGATGTTGAATAAAACAATCAGCATCAGAATTCCTATCCGGTAAAAGATATCGATGGGTAAATAAAATGCTGTAAACAGAATCAGTAATCCAATAATAGTATGTGTCAGAATGTTTTTCCAGTCTTTCAGGTAAATCCAGATCCATGTAAGATTTTTCATGATCGTATTTTAATGATTATTGATTGCTGGTCATCTGCAGATAGCATAACAGCTTAATTTTATATTGCACCAGCTGCTCAACATAGCTATCGCGGCATTGCTGCAGAACAGACTGCGACTCGAGAACCTCTGATAAAGTCGTCATGCCGGCATGATAATAATCCATGGCGACTTTCAGATTTTGTGTAGCCTCGGCAATAGCTTCGCGCGATAAAACAGTTTGTTGATACGACTCGGTTACATCGTTCCAGGCCTGTTGCATCTGGAGCAATAATTTTTCATTCAGATCGCGCCGGTTGTTTTCGGCTTTGGCCAGCTCAAGCGATTGTTTTTGCATGTTGTAACCGGCTTCCCACCAGGCCGAAATGGGAATGGAGACTGTTGCGAAAACAACTGCATTGGTATTGTGTTTTTCCATCAGGTTGTTGTACAGATATGCGGTGCCTACGGCCAGTTGCGGCATGGTTTCGCCAAGCAGCATCTGTTTTCTTTTTTGTTCGGCGGCAACACTCAGATCGAGCAGTTTGTATTCATCTCTGTTTTGCACTACCGATGCATGCGTCGTATAATATTGCCAGGGTGGGAGAATACTGTCGTTGAATTGAATAAGGTCATCAAACTGAAGTGTGTCGCTGTAAGCAATTCCTGTAAACTGGCACAGCGCCATGGTTGAAAGAGCAATCCCATTTTCGAGTTTCAGACGCTTTGATTGAATTTCGTTTTTTTTCAGCTTCACTTTCAGCAAATCGTTTTCGATGATTACGCCTGTCTGATAAGCTCCGTTGACATCTTTGTACAACGTATCGAGCAGCATTTCGGCTGCAGCAATGGTGTTTAATTTTTCTTTCAGCGAAACGATGCGCCAGTAATATTCTTCTGTCTTCAATTCAACTTCGTTGACGGCAATATTTTTTTTCAGTTCAGCTGCTTCAATACCCAATCCTGCAAGCTGATTGCCATGACGAATGCGGCCGCCTGCGTAAACCGGCTCCAGCGCCGTAATTCCGCCCATCAGTCCATCGTCTGTCATTTGAATATTCACAGTTGCTTCGGGAATGTAATTCCAGTAATTCGAATACAGCGTTTGCAGAATATCGTTGATGGTCTGGTTTTCAAAGGTCACATCAATATCTGCATCACCGGCATTCATGTCAATCATCGATGCATTTGATTTGAAGGCAAATCCGGTCGCCTGCACTTCGGGAAAGTATTTGGTAAAAGCGGCCTGTTTTGTTTTTTCAGCAGCCTGAATTTCAATATCGGCATTTTTAATGGCTGCATTGTTCTGCAATGCCAGCTTTTTGCACGAATCGGGCGAATACTGCGCCTGCACAGGAATGATAAACAATAAGAGCAGAATGGTTATGAAAGACAGTTTCATGATTTTGCAGTTTTCTTTTTATTATACACCTGCCAGTACACAACGGGTAATATGGTAACGACAAGCAGCAGCGATACAATCATACCGAAGCAAATGACAATACCCATCGGCATCCACAGATTACTTTTGCCGAGAATCATCGGAATAACGCCAACAGCCGCGGCTGCAGAGGTAAGGAAAATTGGGCGCATACGGCGCTTTCCGGCTTCAAATCCGGCTTGACGTGCACCATAACCTTCTTCGGTCCGGAGTTTTTCGGCATATTCAAACATGATGATGGCGTTACGGACAATGATACCGATGAGGCTTACAACGCCGAGCACCGATGTAATTCCGAAATCGATTCCGAAAATCGCAATCCCTGCAATAGCGCCCGGCAGGCTGAAAACTGAGGCTGCCAATGCCAGAAACGACAGACTGATTTTTTTAAATGTGTACAACAAAAACAGAAAAATAATCATACATGCAATGGCCAGTCCTGCAATAATTTCAGGAATCAGTTCATTGTTTGTCCCGGCTAATCCTCCGTATGAAACGGTGATTCCATCGGGTAATGACGGCTTCAGTTCATCATCGATGTACTTTTTGACTTTGGCCATACTGCGCGGTTCGCTTCCGCCATAGGGCAAATCGCAGGCAACCGTAATGCAGTGAACTCCATTGCGGCGCACAATCTGAACCGGTTCCCAGCCTGGCGAAATATGCGCTACCTGCCGCAATGGCACCCATGTTCCTGGAATCAGTGTTGGTACAATTTCGTTTTCAAGTGTCGAAAAATCTGTTGTATTGTTTTTTCTTTCGCGCTTCAACACAACCGAGACAGGATAATTTCCTTCCCACAATGTTGTGAGTGGAGTGCCATTGAAATCCGATGCCAGATTGAGGGCCAGCATCGATTTGGTGATGCCAAGCCGCGCCGATTCAACCTGATCGAGATCAATATTCACCATAGGTGCAGTGCCGTCCCAATCCGTATGAATCCATTTCAGTTCGCCATCCATGGTATGCATAAAAGTCACCAGTTTGTCGGCCTGTTCGCGCAATTGCTGCGGATCATCTCCGGTCAGGCGCACCTCGATGGGATTTTTCGCTACCTGATAATTCATTTGTTTAAACCGCACATAAGCTTGCGGAAAATAATTGGCATAGCGTTCCGAATACTCTTCCAACAGCTCTTCTGTAGCGGTGTTTGATGTTGTATTCACCACAAACTGCGCATAGTTTTCCGATGGCAGATTGGGTGCATAGGTAGCCATAAAGCGGGGCGAGCTGGTGCCCACAAAGGCCGTTACAGATTCAACGCGAGGATCATTTTTCAGAATGCGCTGCAGACTGTCGCTGATTGCCGAAGTCTGATCCAGCGAGCTTCCCGGCTGAACATGAATTTCGACAGCAAACACGTCGCGTTCGGCCACCGGCATCATTTGTACAGGTGTTACCGAAAATAACAATACCGATAACAGCAGAACAATAACTCCTGACAATATCGTTACGCGTGGATGTCTGAAACAGCGCACCAAAAGCCATTCGTAGCTGCTTTGCAACACTTTGAAAAACCGATTTTGCGCTTTGGTGATTACGGATTGTTTTTGTTTAGGTTTTGAGTTTCGTACAAAGCGGTATTCGAGAAACGGTGTCACAAACATGGCAATGACAAGCGACACGATTAATGCAAACCCGAAGGTCCATGGAAAGTGTTTGACAAAATCCTGCATCGGGCCGGTTAATGTAAACATGAAAGGGAAGAAAGCGGCACTCATGGCCAGCGTTGCAATAAGCAATGGTTTGAAATAATCTTTAGCACTCCGGATGGCTGCATGCCAATGCGAGTAACCGTGCCCGATATCATCGATATAGCCGTCAATAACCACAATCGAATTATCGACGATCATTCCTAGAACCACAATCAGTGCGGCCAGCGTAACAGTGTTGATTTCCATTCCAAGTGCAAACATAAAAGCCCAGGTTACCGCAATGGCAATGGGTATTCCGGATGCCGCCACCAGCGCCGATCGTACAGGGAACAGCATCAGCATGACAACAATGACTACCAGCACCGAAAAAATCAGATCCTTTAAAAATGAATTTACTGAATGGTCAACCACTTTTGGCAAGTCTGTAATCCGGTACAGCGACACACTTTCAGGAAGCGTGGTCTGAAATTCTTCCAGAATGGTTTCTACATCTTTTCCGAATTGTACAATATTATTTCCATTCTGCATTTCGACCGAAAGCACCAACGCGTCTTCAGTATTGCGGTTGATGTAACTGGCCGGATCTGCATACTCGCGTTTTATGCGGGCAATATCCTTCAGCCGGATTACATTGCCATCGGGATCAGAATACACAATCATTTCGGCCACTTCCTTTTCCGATGTGAATGGGGTATTGATATGCACCGGAACACTCAGATGTGTGTTTTCGATGTTGCCGCCCATGCTCATGAATCCCTGCGAATACAGGTTCAGCATCAATGTTTTCGAACTAATGCCGTAGGTGGCCAGTTTTTCCTGTTCAATATAAACGCTGATTTGTTCCTGCTGTTTGCCAAACACCTTAATATTACCGACCGCTTTTACAGTGCGTAGTTTATCACTCAGCTGATTCATGTATTGTTCCAGCTCGCGGTAATTTTTATCTTTCGATTGCATGGTTATCAGCAGTGATGAGGTATTGCCGAAATCATCATTCACCACCAACGCCAACACTCCCGACGGCAGATTCATTTTAAAATCCTTTAGTCCGTGCCTGATCTTCGACCATGTCTCGTTTTTATTATGAACACTCTTGTTCAGTTCAACAAAAACGTACACAATTCCATTGCGCGAGTACGAGTAGGTGTTGTTTTTATCGACTTCCTGAAAAGTAAACAGATAGTCTTCGAGTGGCTCTGTTACCTGCTGCTCGATTTCTTCGGGCGTTGCACCCGGCATGACAGCTGCAACCACACCTTGACGAATGGTGAATTCAGGAAACTCCTGCTTGTTCATATGTATCAGACCAAAAATTCCGCATACAACAAAGATGGCCACCAACAGCCAAACAATGTCGTAGTGCTTCATCATCGCATCTATTATCCCGTGATTTCTTTTTTTCATTTTTTCATTTTTTCAGCATTCAGTCCGCCGCGGCGGATCAGCAATCAGCAATCAGCAATTAGTAGTCAGCAATTAGTAGTCAGCATTGGAAGTAAAATTTTCAAATCATCAAATAAGCACATCAGCACATCAGCACATCAGCACATCCGCACATCAGCACATTTTCAAATTACTTTTCTTCCTTCGCTCACTTTCTGCCATCCTTCAACTATAACTTCATCGCCTTCATTCAGTCCTGACTTAATTACTACATTGTTGCCACTGAGTTTTTCCACCTCAACAAAGGCCCGGTGCGCTTTTCCATCTTTAACTACCCAGACATATTTTTTTCCATCGTTCGAAATCTGCACGGTTGAAGCAGGGACCTGCAATCCCAGATTGGTTGTACCGTCTTTTTCCAGTATTACTTTTCCAACCATACCGGGCAAAAGTTTCTTTTCAGGATTTGAAATAGCAATTTTTATATCGTAGCAATGCGACAGTACATCGGCCTCGATGCCGCGTTCGGCAATGGTTCCCGAATACGTTTCATTATCAAGTGCCGATACTGTTATAAATGCTTTTTGACCGACTACCACCGATGCAATTTCATTTTCCGGAATACTGACTTTTACATTCAGCTTATCGATATCAACCACTTTTGCCACCGGTTGAAACGGAATGACATTCATGCCCTGTTCTATGTCAAACGAGCTGATAACGCCCGAAACGGGTGCATACAATTTACAATCGTTCAGATTTTTTCTGGCAATGGCTTCGGCAGATTGAGCCTGAACAAGCAGTGTCTGTATTTCAATCCATTTTAATTCCGAAAGACTTCGGTTGTTGTACAATTCCTGCGAGCGCTTGTATCCGTCTTCGGCGCGGTCAAGTGTGGCTTTTGCAATATTGTAGGCGTTGCGTGCATTACTCTCGTTGAGCGATGCCAGCAATTGCCCTTTGGCAACCCGCTGCCCTTCTTTTACATATACACGTTCTACATTGCCGGCAGTTTCAAAACTCAATGTAGTACCAAACGATTCTTCGATGGTACCCACATAATTGCTGCCTTCGCCAACCGGCGTGTATTTCATAGTAATTGTTTTGACCGCAATGGGTTCTCCGCTTTGCTTGTTTTCATGCGGTGCACATGAGTTTAAAGCACACACCAGCAATATACCGGTGGCAGCATTGCAGAATACTTTTATTGATTTTTGCTGATTCATAGGCAGTTTTTAATCTTCATTTCTTTCGGCAACTGTCAATATACTGTCGCCTTGTAATGTGCCCGCAACATTAATATCTGAGCCGGCTCCAATAAATGTCCCGGTGTACTTTTCATGAATGACCAGCGTGTTTTTGTCGTAAATTTTTCCGGTTCCTGTGCTGGTAATGGTGGCTGTCAGATATTGTTGCCCGGTAAAAATGGCTTGCGTTGTTGTCACCGGTTCAAAGGTAATGTCGTCGCCATCAATGCTTGCATAACCTATAGTTACGGTGCCTGTCAGCGATGTTTTTTTCACCATCACACGGTTTTCTTCGTCAATATCAATAATATCCATTTGTCCGGTACTGTTTGGAAGGCTCACCTGGAGCGGGATTCCACTCATATTCAGCACCACTGTTCCCGATGTGTTGTAGGTGTAATCGCCCATGAATGGCTTCAGTTCATCTTTGCTGCACGATGTCAGAACAATGGTTTGCAGCAGCAGAACAACAATGACTGTGATTGATCGGATTTTCATATTCGTTTTTATTATAAAGGACTCGTGTAAATTTCAGTTGTGATCTGTGTAGGGCGCACGCCCAGAAAAACCAGCAGTTTTTTTACATGTTCAACCAGTTCGTAATGACCACCGGCAAAAAAAGTCAATTCATTTGTGATGCTGCAGTTCAGCAATACCTCAAGTGTGCTCTTCAGTTTCGATTTCATGAGAGCTACATCTTCTTCATGCTCAATCATTTTTATTTCAAGCATGTCCGAAAATCGTTTTTCGAGATATTGCAACTCGTCGCCGAAAAGAGGTTTGCTGCTATTGTTTAACCGGGCATATACCAATGTCAGATAGCCGGCAGAACGATCGGCCAGCCGCGATTTTAATTTTGAAAACACGGATGCAATGCCGCTTTCGTCGGCTATTAAAACAATGTGCGATTCCGTTTCGCAAATGGGGTTATTCATGCAACAGATTTTTTCCGATGCAAATGTCCATCGAAAAAGAAACCTGTGTTTTGACAAAAGTCAAAAAATGAAACGGGTTTTATTTTTTTGCCCTGATACGGCTCAATGTCTCTTGTGTGATACCCAGAAACGAGGCTATCTGCCCCAGTGAAGCTTTTTGTAAAATGACCGGATGTCGCCTGATCAGCTCTTCGTAGCGATCTTCGGCGGTCAGAAATTTGCTGCTGCTGATGTATTCCACCATTTGTCGCGCCAATTCAAAAACAACAGAAAAGCAAAATTTCCCCAGCTCGGGATAATCATTCAGCAACTGATGGAACTGAACGAATGTAATGGTATAAACTACCGAATCTTCATTCAGAACACATGATACATCCGACGGCCCGGCATTATAAAATGAATTTATGGATGTCAGAAAAGACTGATCCGGGAAGAACCATGATGTTGCTTCTTTGCCAGATTCCGACGAAAAGGTGAAGCGGGCAAATCCTTTTTCAATGTAAAATATCTGATCACAGTGATTCCCTTCAACAAACAAATGATGCCCTTTTGGCCATTCATGCCTTTGGAACAGGGCAACAGCAATATCTACATGCTCCTGCGAAAGGTTGGTTTGCTGAATTAGGTTTTCCGGAAGTTCCATTTTTTTTAATTCACACCGGATGATGGTGATATTTCGTTGCACAAAGATATACAAAGTCATCATTCGGCGGTCATTTATTCAAGATGTCCGAATGATGTTAAAATTCAAACCAAACCAAAAAAATAGTAAGTTTGTAACCCGCAAAACTTTAAACATTTTTCCCAATGACTCTTCAGGAATTTCTTGAAAAATACCGTTATAATCCACAAACCGACCTGATAAATGAAGGAGGTTTCGGAAAAATTTACCGAG
>CAYSCE010000097.1:0-9801 GCA_964429475.1 uncultured Bacteroidaceae bacterium
GTTCGATGCGTTGTGTCCGAAAAATATTGTGATAAGCGTATTTTGAATTTGCGATGACTTCTTCTGCATTTCCTTGTTTTAATACGCAATTATCAAGCAGATTGACATGATTGTCCTGCACCTGCGGAGAGGTTTCCTTCAATGCTTCGTGCGGGTCGGTAACCGGCGTCAGCACTTCATATTCAACAACAATTTTCTTTGCCGCCTTGCGTGCATTTTCTGCGGTATCGGCAACAACACCAGCCAGCACATCGCCCAGATATCTGGTGGTTTCGCCCACAGCAATCATCACAGGCCAGTCTTTGTAAATCAGGCCGACAATGCGGTCTCCGGGAATATCTTCAGCAGTGAAAATTCGTTCAACGCCTTCGCATTTCAATGCTTCGGTAGCGTCTATTTTCAACACCCTTGCACGCGGATGATCGCTGAAACGTAAGGCCCCGTGCAGCATTCCGGGAAAACTCATGTCGTTGACAAATTTTCGTTGTCCGATGGCCGTTTCAAAGGCTTCGTATTTCGGCATGAAATCACCGACGCCTTTGTTGTGAGAATCGTTTTCGCAGCATTTATTTTCAGCGATCAGTTCAGCCGAATATTCAATGGCCTTTTCAATTTTCTTATATCCGGTGCAGCGGCACAGATGCCACTTCAACGCTGTTCTGATTTCATCGATGGTCGGATCAGGGTTGTCGCGCAGCAAAATTTTGGTGCGCATCACAAAACCGGGCGTGCAGAAGCCGCATTGCACCGCGCCTTTCTCAACAAATGCCTTAGCAATCAGATCGCGCACTTTATGCGGAATACCTTCAAGAGTCAGTACTGATGCGCCTTCGAGTGAACTCATTTTAGTGACGCAGCTCAGTTTTGCCTTGCCGTCAATTTCGACCAGACATGCACCACAGGCCGACTGGCCGTTGCAACCATCTTTGACAGACGTAATGCCTTGCTCGTTGCGAAGCCAGTTCAGCAGCGACATTTCTGCATTTCCACCGAACTCAGCCGGTTCATTATTCAGAACAAACTTGATCATTTTTTTAAATTCAAATCAGAAATTGAAAACTTCGTACATGAAATCTTAAATCAGAAATCAATAATCATAAATCAGAAATCGTTCAGAAACTCTTTTGGATTCACCGCTTCAGGAATATTAATGACCGTCTGTACAGCATTGACATCTTTCAATCCGCTGCCGGTAAGCAGGACGCAAACATTTTCATCATCCGGAATTTTACCGTCAGAAATTTGTTGAATTAACCCTGCAAAAGCCGTTGCTGCTGCGGGTTCAGCAAATATTCCAGTATTGGCGCTCAACGATTTCGAAGCATTGAGAATTTCTGTATCGCTCACTTCAGTCGTTTCGCCCTGATATTTTTTCAGGAATTTACGCGCCATAAAAAAGTTGCGGGGTATATCAACCGAAATCGAGTCTGCAACTGTTTTTGATGGCAATGACGTAAATGATTCCGAATGAAGATTTCTAACGATGTTATTGCTGCCTTCGGCCTGCACAGCGACAATCACAGGCATTTTTTCAATGAGTCCGAGCTTCAGAAGGTCTTCAAACCCTTTGTACACGCCGGAAATGATGACACCATCGCCTACAGGTACAAACATTTTATCGGGCGCTTTGTTTCCATATTGAGTAAACAAGTCAAAAGAAACGGTTTTCTTTCCTTCTATGGTGAAGGGATTGTAGGCCGTGTTACGGTTGAATATTCCGGTTTTTTCAGTAAGTGCAACGCTGAGATCAAAAGCGTCGTCGTAGGTTCCGGCAACCGGAACAATCTGCGCACCGTACATGAGAATCTGCGTCAGTTTGGCTTTGGGAGCTGCTGCCGGAACACAGATGATTGCTTTTTGTTTTTGCGAAGCACAGATTCCCGCCAGTGAAGAACCGGCATTTCCTGTTGATGCAGCAATTATTGTATCGATGTTATGTTCTTTTGCATAAGCCGAAACCAGCACCGATGCACGATCCTTGAATGAAAATGTCGGATTACGCGAATCATCTTTCAATGCAAGATTGAAAGGCAGTTTGACTCCGTTTAATTCAGTCACCGGAATCAAAGGCGTATTGCCGGCTGCAAGAGGTCCGAACGATTCCGTTTTTTCGATGGGCAACAAGGGTAACCACTGCTGAGCATTTAAAAACGAAGGATCTTTCTGTAATTGATTTTTCAATCCATCAAAATCATACAATGTTTTCAGCACGCCTTTGGGTGGTTGTCCTGGTTTGTTCTTCGCAGCACAGAACGGGCAGAGATACATGAAATCGGCATCATGAAACTCTGCGCCGCAGTCGGTGCATTTGAAATAATATTTGCGCGACATGACTACGCTTTGTTGATTTCCTGATTGAATTCCTCAATCATTTCATCCCATTTGGCGGCCTGAGCGAACAGATTTGGCCACAAATCGTGATCGTACCAAAGCTGATTGATTTCATCGATGGGTTTTTCCTGTTGTTCGACCCATGTGAAATATTTCAGGTTGTGAATGGCTTTGCGGTCAGCATAGGTGAGCTCTTTCATGTAATCGACAGACGCACCCATGAATGATTTTTCGAAATCGCGCGCGGCCTGCATTTCGCTGTAGGCGCCCTTTTCAGCGTTCAGTTCTTCGAGACGTGAGCCATACATTTCCATGCTGTCGGTAGCAATGGTAATGATGACATCGTTCTCGTCCATTTCGTAATATTTTGCTGTTTTGATGGCAGAAATAAGATTGGCAACACCAGATATACCCAGGTAATCCAGTTTATTGATGGTGTTCGGATCAATACCAGCCGATGCCAGGAATTTTTTTCCGGCAGGATCATTAAACAAGCGTATGGCGCGCATGCAGTCTTCGTCGTCGATGGCTGTAACCACGTCGGTATTTTTTACATTGTGCACCCATGGCACATGTTTGTCGCCGATGCCTTCGATGCGGTGTCCGCCAAAGCCGTTGCAGAGCAGGGTAGGGCATTGCAGTGCTTCGGATGCAGCCACTTTGATATGCGGATAAACAGTTCTGAGATAATCGCCTGCAGCAATGGTACCGGCACTTCCGGTGTTTGAAATAAATGCAGCAAGACGTGATTTATCGTTTTTCACATAACTGAAAATCTCTTCAATGGCAGGACCAGTCACGTTGTAGTGCCATACCGGATTACCGAATTCGTCAAACTGATTCAGAATAATGTGATCGGGTTTGTTGCGTCGAATGTCCCAGCATTTGTCGTAGATTTCCTTCACGTTTGATTCGCAGCCGGGAGTAGCATATACTTCGGCACCGATTTGTTTGAGCCATTCGAAACGTTCTTTACTCATTTCCTGCGGAAGAATAGCAACGGCAGTAACGCCCATGAGATATGAATCGAAGGCGCCACCGCGGCAGTAATTACCGGTGCTGGGCCAAACAGCTTTATGATATTCGGGGTCGAATTGTCCTGTGATAATGCGGGGTGCAAGACATCCGTAGGCGGCTCCGACTTTGTGAGCGCCGGTGGGAAAATATTTTCCGAGCATCAGAAAAATACGGGCTTTTACGCCGGTAATTTCTTTTGGAATTTCGATATAATTGACTTTACCAAAGCCCCCTCCGGTTTTTACAGGTTCATTTTTCCAGGTGATACGATACAGATTCAATGGGTTCAGATCCCACAATCCAATGCTTTTCAGCTTTTCTTTTGCTTCGGCAGGAACCAGTTCCGGATTGCGCATCTGTGCAAATGTGGGAAGAGTAATGCCTTTTTCCTTGAATCGTTTAGCAGCTTTTTTACGTACGTCTGCGTTGACAACATGGTTTAAAATCTCAATCATAACAAATTTTTTAAGCCTGTAAAAGTACGACATTTAACAACTATGAACTGTTAAAATCACCTTATTATTAGAGGGGTAGGTATGAGCGGAATATTGAACAGCTTGAGTTTGTTATTTCAATTGAATGAAATGTCGCATTAAAAAGAATTTTGCTTATCCGAAAGGAATGAAAACAACCTATCAGCAATTTTAAGCTCGTTATACATTTCTCTGATGAGGTCATGTCCTTTTTGTGCTATTTCATTTTTATCGTCAATATTGTTTTTCAAACGTAACAGTGTTTCCGCCAGATTTCCGGCAGTCGGACTGATGGTAACAATGTTTTCACCCGGAGTAAATATTTCGCGTATCGCATCGGATTCGCGTGTGATGATGCACCTGTTCATGGCTGCATAATGAAACAGTTTGTTCGGAATCACACGCTTTGCTTTTCCCGAACGGCCAAATATACCCAGCGCAACATCGAATATGCTGAACATGTCAGAAAGCTGATTGTACGGAAGCCAGCCATGCAGGCGGATATTCGACAAGTCGTTTTTTTTGATCCGCGCTAAAAAGTCTTTGTAGGTTGTGCCGTTTCCGATGATATCAATTACAATGTTTTCTTTTTTAAGCAGGAATGCGGCTTCTGCAATAACATCGGTTCCTTGTAAGGGAACAAAACTTCCGTAAAAACCGGCATGAAATAAACCGTCGTTGCCTTGATTTTCTGCCGGCACAAAATCATCGCTAATAAAACCAACAGGAATGACAGCAATACGAGATTCGGGATAATGTAAAAAGCGAGAATAATATTTTTTCATTTCCTGAGTGTCGGCAATCAGTAAATCGGCATGGCGAAAGGCTTTGGCATCGAGCAGATATTTGGTGGGCGCTTTGTACCACTGACCATAATCAACCACTTTGGTCAGATATTCCGAGATCAGAGGATCGAAAACCACCGGAGCTTTGCTATGTTTTTTCACCCAGGCAACATCTTTATGACGGAATGCCGGAACAAATACAAAATCGCAATTGGTTGAAAGTGACTTTAACTTGTCAGCATTTGTTTTATCACGGCCGCTAAGCGTCAGCTTTTCGGCAATAATGTCGTTGTGTTTTTCAATGCCTTTTAAAATCACACTTGTTCTGTGATAACTGAAATGATCTTTACCGCAGAAAAGTATTTTCATGTTGAATGCAGCCTTTATTTAGATTATTCAAATAAGCCGTATGTAATCCAGTAAATGGCCGGGTTGCCTGCACGGATGCCTGCATAGGTTTGTTTGACCAGAAATGCCTTTTTATTTTCATTGCTGATATACACTTTAATAACAGCATTTGCCGGGATTTCAGCAATATCAGGCAAGAATATACTCACTGAAACCGGCGACCACCGGCCAACCGGCAATGTTTCAAGGCTGATTGGCGTTGCGTTCCACGATACAGCGCCAGTGTCGGTTTCGAGCGATGCCACCCAGTTTGCAGAGCCTGAAAATGTGTCGGGTAAATAAATCCAGGCAGTTGCATCGATGATGTTTGCGCGCGACCGAATGAAGCCAGCTGCAGGTTTTACCCAGGTGGCAGCATACTGTGTCATGCTATCAACCTGAAGAACGGTTGCATCTTCAAGTGTATCTTTCAGCACATGAGTGCCATCAAATATCCAATCTTTATTTGTATTTGAATCAAATGTGCAAAGACTTCCGGCGAGATAATTATTGTAATGATTTTCGCCGCGTTTCATAATGATACAGGAACCCTGATTGTAATTTCTTTCAAGACTGATTTTCGGAAAATATTCGTGCGTCAGCGCATACAGCCAGGGCTTTGATTCATTTGTTTTTGTGAAAATGAGATAATGATAAGTAGTGTCGTTGAGCAATCGTTTCAGCTCAAGTGTATTTTTTAACTGGTCTGGATATACGTATTTCAGTTTCGGGCTGATGTTGTATTTTTCTTTATAAAAATCTGCAACTTCGCTCCTGTAGCTGCAAATCACCAGGGTTGAATCAGATGGATGCGTTTGTGTAAATGCTTTAATTTCTATAGCCGATTCTTCGAATGGGGAGTGGTAAAAATATTTATAGTGTTCGCGGTGATCAATTAAAGTGAAGACCAGAACTGCTGTCCAGAGGGTGATGATAACTTCAGTCTGACGCCAGCCAACATGCTGAAAAACACTGAGCACTAGCAGAATCAGGAACGGAAACGAAAACAGTAAAATGGAAAATTGCAGCAATGATGCTACATATACAGAATAGGCATAACCAATTACTATCGGAACAACGCCAAGCACTAATGCAATTACATGTGGTCGTCTTATGCGGACTTCTTTGCGGATGCTTGTTTCAATAATCCCATACAGAATGATTACACCAAAGAAAACTGCTGCAAACTTCGAAAAATGAAAAATGTATTTTCCGTAATCTATAAAGAAATGGGGTGTTGGTTTGCTTAGCCATTGTTCGACACCGCCCATACTGAGCTGATAGAGCGTAATTTCAATATGTGGCAGATACAAAACCACAATAACTGCACATGCTATCAGGTATTTGTACAATTCTCTTCCTCTTACCAGAAAAACTCCGGTTACACCTGTCAATGCGGCCATCAGCAGGGTGAAATGATGATTGTAGCTGCACAAAACGGCGCCCAGAATAAACAAAAACATATTTCTTCTGTAATGCCCCGATTTGGTAAGTACAATACGCGACCAGCCTAGCACCATCAACAGCGTGAAAAAGAGTCCGCTGCTATAAGGCCGTGCTATCTGGCTGAAGACGATGAAATAGTGCATGGCAGTGAGAGTAGCTGCAGCCAGCAATCCGACTCTTGGAGAAAACCATTCACGTCCGATACGCCAGATGAGATACACCGAAGCAATGCCGGCGATGATGAATGGAAATTTAATCCAGACTTCGCTGAATCCCACCAGCTTTGTCAACAGAAACAAAAAAAGCTGAATTCCGGCAGGATGCCCATCAATGCGGACACCGTATTCAATCAGATCTGAAAGCGAATCAAAGCGTGTTCTGAACAAGGCACTGAGTTCATCGTAGGTAAAAGGAATCCGGAATAAATCGTATAATCGCAGCGCCGAAGCTGCAATGAGAATTATCAGAATCCATATTTTTTCGCGCCGCAGAACTTTCATCTTGTTAGACTTTTCCGGTAACACTTAAATAGTTTTTTGTCTGGTTGGCATATTGCATCACAATAAATGGGAGCTCATTTTCGGTTAGTCCTGCATTGGCCAGTTGTTTCAGAAAATAAGATTGAATCTCTGTTGTTTTTTCTTTTGAAACAGAAAAATGATCATTTCCTGTCATTAGATTATATGCCACTTTGTGTGAGTCATACAGACTGTATGATTGAAAAATTGCCTGGTCGATAATCTTTGCTATTGCTGAAGCTTGTTTATGAACGTCATTTTCGGCACATTTGGCTAAATCTTCATTGATAGGTTTCCCAAAGTGAATATTTACATGCCCTTTATTTCCTTTAATGCCGGTTACCATGCTTTGTAAATCCATGTCAGGCGTTTTTGTAAATGGCTGATTACTGGCTTTAATAGCCAGCTCGGCAGCTTTCATTCCATCGCATGGATCGTATTCATAGGAAATGGTAATCGGAACAATATTCAGGGGCATTAACGCCTGGCGCATATCTTTGCTTTTGCCTGACATAGCCAGCATTCTGAGCAGACTGTCCTGTGTCAGGTCGTTTCCGTCTTTGGCTCTGCCTTCGCGTTGTGCAATCCAGATATAGCGATGACATTCCGTAACCGAATGCCGGATGTAAGAGGACAAATGCATTGAACTGAGCAGCAGTTGCCTGCCGGTTACATCTCTGCGGACAATGAAAGATTTATTTAGCCTGACAAGAAGCTCAATCCAGGGCATAATCAGCAGGTTGCTGCCTATGGCAATTTCAACTGTCGGAATATTATTGACATGAAGACCGTAATCAATCAGCGATGGGTCAAGCACGATATCGCGGTGATTGGAAATAAACAGACATGGCTTTTCCCGGGGAATATTTTCGGTTCCGGTGAAAGTAACTCCCTGAGTTGATTTGTTTATAACGCCGTCCAGAAACGGTTTGATCAGATTTGCCTGTAAATCATCAATTGAAGTCAATGTTTTAAGCAAGTTGATCAGCGTGTCAGCGCGATCCTGAAACACATACTTTAAAACAGAAACAAATTGCTGTTCTTTGGCGAGTAAACTGAAAGTTTCCTGAAATTCTTCGTCCCGGTACGGTCTGATGTCATCAAAATTCTCCATGATACTTATTGAATCGCAAAAGTAAAACAAAAAGACAAACGGGTAAATATTCACAATACATTAATATGATAAATGACCAGTAAAATCTGTATATTTGTAACAAATAATCAGGGATGAAAAGAATAACACTTCCAATGCTCCTGCTCCTGTTTTTTTGTGTGAATGGCTTTTCTCAGTACGAGCAGGTGTTTCATTTTCCCGATGGGTGCACGGCAGATGATTATATGGCCGGTCATGTGATACTGAAGTTCAGACCCGAAATTTCCAGTCGCATAAACGACGAATCGTTCGTGTCATTTCTACAGAATTTAAGTGCAGACAGCGTGGTTCAGAAGTTCCCGAACAGCCCTGTTCCCGAAAGACCATTCAACGAATCCGGTATGCCGCTGGTTGATCTGAGCGCCATTTATGAAATCTGTTTTAGTCCGGATATTCCTGTGGATGAGGTAATCAATCGTTGTAATTCACTTGGATTGTTTGAGTATGTGGTCCCTCATTATATTGATTACGAGTTGTATATACCCAACGATCCAAATATCGGGAATCAGTATTATCTGAACAGAATTAAAGCCTTTCTGGCCTGGGATATCTGTAAAGGTGATACCAATAAAGTCACTGCAATAACCGATACAGGTTTCGAGTTCAATCATCCCGACCTGGTGAATGCTGTCAAATACAATTATAATGATACTATTGACGGCATTGACAATGACAACGACGGCTACCTCGATAATTTCAAAGGCTGGGACATGGGCTCGATGGATAACAATCCGCAATATGATCTGATTGGGCACGGAGTGCATGTGTCGGGTATTGCCGGAGCCAGTGCGGACAACGGATTCGGCATGGCTGGTGTGGGTTTCCGCTGCAAGCTGCTTCCTGTAAAAGTCGATAATGCTTATGGAAATCTGATTGCAACCTACGAAGGAATTGTTTATGCTGCCGATCATGGCGCCGATGTGATAAATTGCTCCTGGGGTAGCACTTTTTCGGGTACATTGTATGGTCAGGATATTATCAATTACGCCACCTTTAACTGTAATGCGCTGGTGGTTGCTGCCTGCGGCAATGCGAATTCAACAAGTCTGTATTACCCGGCTTCCTATAATTATGTAATGAGTGTTGCTGCTACCGATGTGAATGACTATAAATGGGTTAACAGCAGTTATAATTACATGGTTGATATTGCTGCCCCGGGTAAAGATATTTATTCAACATGGGCTGGTGCTTCATTAATAACTTCGAGCGGAACATCGATGGCTTCTCCGGTGGTTGCTGGTGCTGCATCGCTGGTTTCGTCGTATTTTCCGCAATACAATATGTTGCAGGTTGCGGAACGGCTCAGAGTTACAGCCGACATTATTGACACCCTGACCAACAATCAGGCTTATGGTGGAATGCTTGGGACGGGTCGTTTGAATATGTACAGGGCCCTTACCGACTCTATGTCTCCCTCCGTAAGACTGGTGGATTGGTCGTTTTCCGACAGTGCCAACGGCGAATTTGATCCTTATGATACGCTGTATGTTCATGCAATTGCCTTGAATTATCTTGATACAACTTCCGGCGCATTGTATGCAAGACTTGAATGTCTGAGTCCAAATGTTGAACTAATTGATTCCATCTGGAACATTGGCACGTTAAACACTTTGCAAAGTGCAGATAATCAGTCAGATCAATTTGTAATCAGATTGTTGAGTATTCCACCCAGTACCTTGCTGAAATTCAGA
>CAYSCE010000098.1:0-9705 GCA_964429475.1 uncultured Bacteroidaceae bacterium
ACGACAGTCGGAATATATTCGCTTCATTTCACCAATGACTTGAATGGTTTTGCAGCTACGTACGATGGCAATATTTTAAAAACAAACAACGCCGGTGCAACATGGACATCACAGAGCTTGGGTGGTTTTTTCACGCCATTAACTTCAGTGTATTTCACCGATGAAAACAATGGGTATGCTGTTGGCGTTGTTGGCACAATCAACCACACCAATAATGGCGGTGCATCATGGGTACAGCAAACAAGCGGATCCGTTGAAGTACTGCAGGCCGTATATTTTACAAACACCATAATTGGTTATGCTGTCGGACAAGGCGGAACCATTCTTAAAACAATCAATGGTGGTTACACGAGCATAGATCAGCAAATTCAAGTCAACCCGGAGGTCTATCCGAATCCGGCGTCTGATGCGCTTTTTATCAACGCCGGGAACACCATTCATCGCGTTCGGTTGATGACACCCAACGGACAAATGGTGATGGAGCAAACCAATATCAACGAACAAAAAGTTCAATTGAATATTTCAGATGTACAACCGGGTTTGTATTTCCTTGAAATAATCGGAGAACAGATGTATCGTAAAACGATTGTTGTAGAATGATATATTCTATAACAAATGATTTAAAGCACAAAAACAACTGCTTCCTCAGGCATCCCGACCTTCCATAGTCCGGAATGAAATGAAGGACATGGAAGAGTCGGTTGTACCGAAGCGTTGTTTTTGTGCCGTGTTCAAGACGGCACTTCATCCAACTATTCCATGTTCAACCTGATTGAATATAGAAAAAAAGATTTCTGAAAATATGTACTTTTGAAAAAAAATTGTACACATCCCGAATCTGTTTTTCTTTTTCCGATATGAATAAAAAACAACTGGAAGCCGAATATAAAAACCGCATTTTCCGTGCGACCGATTACATTGAATCGCACATAGATCATGCTTTTACATTGGAGGAATTATCGGCAGTGGCAGCCTTTTCAAAATTTCATTTCAACCGTATTTTCAAAGCGCTGATTGGCGAGAGTCCTTTTCAGTATATTCAGCGCATACGACTTGAAAAATGCGCCACCAACATGTTATCAAATCCCAACGACAGCATTACCGAAATCGCGTTCAAATGGGGCTTTCAGGATATGTCGGTTTTTTCGCGCTCCTTTAAAAATTATTTCGGCGCAACAGCCTCTGAATTCAAAAAACAAAAAAGCAATATTGGTCAAGCGGAAAGCAATATGCATCAAACCGGTTGCAGCAACAGCGGGTACTTTTGTAATGACAAACCTATACAACAAAGGAGAAAAACAATGAAACAGAACAAAAGTATTGAAGTGCAGGAATTTCCTGAAATGACGGTTGCCTATGTCCGGAATATCGGACCTTACAAAGGCAACGATGAACTATTTTCAACCCTGTGGGGCAAGCTCTGCACCTGGGCTGCAGCGCGCGACCTGATGCAACAGCGCGACCTGAAATTTCTGACCGTGTATCACGATGATCCGAATATTACCGAAGAAAGCAAACTCCGGATCAGCGTATGTATGACGGTTCCGCCCGATACCAAAACCGAAGGTGAATTCGGTAAAATGAAAATTGATGCAGGCAAATATGTGGTGGCACGATTTGATTTAGGTCCTGAAGACTTTACCGAAGCATGGGACTGGGTCTATGGTTCATGGCTTCCCACCAGCGGTTATCAACCCGACGACCGGTCCTGTTTTGAAATGTATCCCGAAGAACCGAAAGACGGCAGATTCATCGTTGATATCTGCGTGCCGGTAAAACCGATGTGATTTTATTGCAGCATTCCATCGTTGCGGCCGGTATAAATTTCACGTAGCAGCGAAATCGCGAAAGCTGAAACTGCCAGTTTTAAATTGAAATATAAAATACTATTATCGGTACAAACACGCATGGTGTCATCATCCACCGTGTCATCCTGAACTGGTTTCAGGATCTGCGGTGGATGATGATAAAGTCTCTTTGAAAAAGCCAGGACCACAATACAATTCATTTTGGTATTAAATCGGATCCGCCGCGGCGGACGTAAATCAAGGCGTCTTTGTGCCTTCGTGGCTATTTTCCACCTGCCTGATATTTATCATGTTTCACTACAAAACTTGTCGGGTTAGTAGATTTTACTATATTTTTGTAGCCGCATGAAAGACAGTAAAGCAAGATCCATTGTTAAAGGCATCAGTTGGCGCGCGGTTGCAAGCTTCGACACTTTTGTACTCGGATACATCATTTTTGGAAATGTTGCGCACGCCTCTGCCATTGCGGGTTTTGAGGTGCTGACGAAAATTCTGCTTTTCTTTTTTCACGAGCGTTTATGGAATGTCATCCGCGCCGGACGTCGTGCAGACGGCAGCGTAGCTCCCTGGAGATCGCTGGTGAAAAGTATTTCCTATCGATTTTGGGGAAGTCTCGACACCACACTGCTTTCGTATCTTGTCACCGGAAACATCGGCCATTCCTTCATTCTGAGCGGAACTGAAGTAATTACGAAAATCGGATTTTTCTATCTGCACGAACGCGTCTGGGCACGCGTGCAATGGGGCCGGATATATGAAAAGCCTTGCGAAGAATGCCCCGAAGAAGTGCAGACCGCATAATTTCCTGAGGAAATAATGTAGAACCTGTACAAACCTAAAGTTGCGGCAACTTCTGTTGTTGTCAACAAATATTGTTATTTTTACTGCAATAAAATCAAAGCTGGAACATTATTATTCTATTCCTTTGCGGACATCAATGACTGCAACAATCTTATGAAAAGAACAATACTGATATTGATACTCCCGGGCTTGTTTGCCTGCATCACTTTTCAGTTGCAGGCACAACACGTGGCATTGCAACCGGAGAAGATGAATGTTTTCTATTTCAATATTGATAATCCGGTTCACGTTGTCATTGAAAACACCGCATGCAATAAGGTTGTGGCCACTGCTGCCCGCGGAACAATAACCATGACGACAGACAGCTGCACTTATTTTTACAGAAACAATACCTGCCAGGGCACGCTTGACACCATTTATTCAGGTATAAAAGAAGACAATAAAATCAGATGGATAGATACAACAATATACAGACTGAAACCAGCTCCCACTCCCGTTGTTTCCGCATCGGGGAAATATTTGGGAAATATCAAAAAGGATGAGCTGCTCCGTTATCCAATAATTTTTGCGGACTATTTAAATCTGGAAATTGATGTACGGATGAAGGTTGTCAATTATTCTGTCAGGGTCTTAAGAAATGACTCAACCATATATGTAGAGGAAAATATTGATGGCAGCAAATATTCAGATGGATTGATCCAACAAATATCCAGTGCTGAAACCGGTGATATTATCACATTCTTCCACGTACAAATCACGGATGCTGTAGACGGATGCTGGGGAGAGGAGGGACTTGCTGAGAGCTCCTATATAATCAGCCAATAGAATAAAAGTAATGAATCCATGATCATTCAACTGAAATACATTCTGACATTATGCTTAATCAGCAGTTCTTTGTCCTATGCACAGAATGCGGTAGTTGCGCCAGTCAAGATGAATGTTTTATATACCGGGGTTGACAACCCGCTGAATCTTGCTGTAGAAAATTATTCATGCAGTCAGATCTTCCTTTGCGCCGAATACGGCACTTTGCAAAAAACAAACGACAGTTGTAAATATATATACCGAGCTGCAACCTATGTTACAGGAAAAGAATTCATTTATGCCGGCGTATATCAGGATAGCTCTGTTGTCTGGATTGACACGCTTCATTTCAGAGTGAAGCCAATTCCAAGGCAATACGCCTATGCAGGAACAACCACAAACACATTGGTCAGAAAACAGGATATCCTTAAAAATCCATTTGTTTCAGCCAGATGTGATAATCTAGACCTTGAGTATCCGACCGAAATAATGACCTATTCATTTATATTGAAGCGGGATTCAAAAATAATATTTGAAGAAAAAAGCATTCAGGGATGTGGTTTTACCCCATCAATAATCAGTCAGATTTCAAATGCACAAACAGGAGACAAATTGATGTTTTTCGATGTTTTCATATCCAACAATTACAATAATGATATTAAAGACACCGAGCCTTTCTTTGTTCTGGTTGGTGAATACTGAGCTTTTAAAAAACAATTACAAGTATTGATTAATCGAAAAAAGAATTCGAAGAAAGACTGTTCTGAGTGTACAAAGATTTGCAAATTCTGAAGTTCGCAAAAAATTAATACCGAAAACACCCTTTCACATGATCATTCACCAGACCGCAGGCCTGCAGATGTGCGTACACGATGGTGGTTCCGACAAATTTGAAACCGCGCTTTTTCAGATCTTTGCTGATGGCGTCGGAGAGCGGCGTTGAAGCAGGTATCTCCGACAATGATTTCAGTTTTGAATGTACCGGCTTATTGTCAACAAAGGCCCAGAGATAGGTACAGAAGGTTCCGAATTCTTTCCTCACTTCGATAAATGCTTTTGCATTGGTTATGGCAGCTGCAATTTTCAACCGGTTACGTATAATGCCTTCATCCTGCATCAGACGGCTGAAATCCTTATCCGTAAATTTCGCAACCTTTTCGAAATCGAAGCCGGCAAAAGCTTTGCGGAAATTTTCGCGCTTGCGCAGAATGGTGAGCCAGCTGAGTCCCGCCTGAAAAGTTTCAAGAATCAGAAACTCAAACATGGTGGCATCATCGTGTACCGGCACACCCCACTCTTCGTCGTGATATCGGATGTAGAGCGGGTCATTTGTACTCCACGCGCAGCGGGATACTTCTTTTGCAGCCATTGTTTTTTTTGTAAATGTCGGAAAAAAATCTGGTTGGGCGTAGTCTGAAAAACAAATTTCTGTTGGGCTTAGTTTGAAAACTAAGCCCAGCACATATATATAAAAAGACTACGCTCAACCGGATTTTTTGTCTGTTACCTTTTTCCAAAATTATTGTCTGATATACCAAAACGCCTAATTTTGTCACGCCAAACCAACCCTATGATTAAGAAAGTATTTATCTGTTTCGCTATCGCTCTGCTGGCACTGAATGCCGGAGCGCAGATTCTGCCGGTCGGAATGACCGAAGAAGAAAAGGCCATGATGCCATATTACCAGTTTCCGCAAACACGAAGCAGCCTGACCACTCCGCCATCGTGGACTCCACGCGCCATGGCCGAATGGGAAGAAATTGACGTATTGCTCATTACCTGGACATCCTACACCTCGGTGCTGCGCCAGATTGTCGATGCCGCCCAGGAAGAATGCCTGGTGTTGATTGCCTGCAGCGATTCCAATTCGGTAAAAACCTATTTAAATCAGGGTTCGGTTCCGCTGACCAATGTCGATTTTATTGAAACCAATTACAACTCCGTCTGGATCCGCGATTACGGTGCTCATACCATTTATCAGAACGTAGTGGGCAACAACTATCTGGTCGACTGGGAATACAACCGCCCACGCCCCGACGACGATCTGATGCCCGAAGAACACGCTGCCTGGGCCGGTCTCGACTTGTATTCCATGACTGTTTCGCCCTGGGACTTTATCGCCACCGGCGGCAATCTGATGGTGGATGGTTTTGGTACAGCCATGTCGAGCCAGCTGATTGTAAATGAAAATCCTTCGCATACAGTAGCACAGATCGACACCATCATGAAACATTTTCTCGGAATCGACCAGTATGTGTTGTTTCCCACCCTGCCATACGACGGCATCCATCACATCGATATGCACATGAAACTGCTAGATGAAGAAACTATTTTAGTTGGAGAATACCCCACCGGAATTTCAGACGGACCACAGATTGAAGCCAATCTGCAGTGGCTACTGACCAATTATATGAGCTGTTATGGAACACCGTATAAAGTGATACGAATTCCGATGCTCCCAAGTGAAGATGGCTCAACTTGGCCATCATCTGGGGCTTACTACAGAACATATACCAACGGAGTGTTTGTTAATAAAACATATATATATCCAAGTTATTATACAAAATACGATACTACTGCAAATAGAATTCTTACGGAATCTTTACCAGGCTATACTATTGTACCTATTGACTGCGATGCAGGAGGTAATTCTTCTCCAATTGCAGCCAGCGGTGCCATTCACTGCATCACCAACTGCATAGGCAGCAATGATCCGCTGCTGATTTCGCATCAGCGTTTGGCCAGTCCGCAAACCGGCAGCAGTGCCTATCAGGTCGACGCCTACATCAAACACGAAAGTGGTATTGCATCTGCCAACGTTTATTACAAAACATCGCTGGCCGGCACCTATGTGAGTGTGCCTATGAGCAGCACCGGCAGCGACAACTGGACCGGTTATATTCCTGTTCAGCCCGATGGCACCACCGTTTATTATTACGTTCAGGCGCAGGCTGTGAGCGGCAAAACGCAGGTTCGTCCCATGCCGGCACCCGCAGGTTACTGGGAATTTGAATGTCAGAACAGCGTTGGCATCGAAGAACCCGTTGCTGCCATCGGCATGGAAACCATTTATCCGAATCCTGCTGCCTACATCACCTGTATTCCGGTTGAATGCGGAAACGGCTTCAAAGGCCGCCTTTCGATGATGGATGCTACAGGCCGCACCGTTGCTGTCATTCACGAAGGAGAATTTGCATCGGGGAAAAACAATTACTTTTTCAATGCACACGCATTTGCGTCAGGAACGTATATTGTGCAGCTTGAAAGCAAAGAAACCATACAGCAGCAAAAAGTGATTGTAAGAAATTTCTGATTGCTGAAAAATTATAATTCAAAAAAGAGGACCCGTAAAAACGGATCCTCTTTTAATTTTGTCTTCAAAACAGGATTATTGCAGCACTACGCGCATTTCTTTCACCTGATCTTTAATGGTAATACGGATTGAATACACACCCGGCAATTCGTTGCTCATATCAATACTGCCAAAAGTATCATTCAAAACAACTTCCTTAACGATACGTCCATCAAGACTGAAAACCTGCACCACCATTTCATCCTGAACATTATCAGCTTTCAGATAAAATACATCGTCCGACGGATTCGGATATATGCTGAGCGTAATGTCATTTTCATCAATACCTGTACAATCAATAAAAGTAATGGTAATGGTGTCAGAACCCGTGCAGCCATACTGATCGGTAACAGTAACCCATACATCAAATGGTGTATTGAGAGGAGCACCTGTAGTATCAACATCAATGGTAGCCGTGGTTTCTGAAGTTGACCAATCATATGAGGAAAATGTTCCGGGGTCAAGAGTTACGGTATTCTGAACGCAAAATTCGCCATCGGCACCAAGGTCCGGAGCTGGAGTCTGAACATCAATCAGTACAGAATCGGGGCCACCATGAATAGTGACCGGTTCGACAAACATTTCAACACGCCCAACCCAGTTTGAGTTTTCTGTCCAAAGGTTTTGAGCAGGATTGTTTACAAAATCAGTCTGAGTACCCATCCGATACAATGTAACGGAATCTCCAAGTATAGTTGTCGGATATGTTGGATTGGCAGTCCAGCTCATTGTTGTAACAGTACCTGAATATCGTGTTCCCAATACTCCGATAATATCACCTTTGTGGATAAAAGCATTAACCGGAACAATTGCGTTTCCCGCAACATTTGTATGCCTTCCCAATGATACAAATTCATTGGTTGTGACAGAATATGATGGAGGAATATTGTTTAACCTGACCACTTCAATATATTGCGTTCCTGCAGCTTCATTTGGCACTCTTAGCCCGGTTATAACGTGATCATTCGGAGCCACGTAATAAAACCCTCTAGCCATTAAAGAACTGTAGGTTAAAGTGCTGGTTTGAGTCGAAACATCAACTGTGTCAACATTTCTTACAGAATAGTACAATGTACCATTCCAAATTCTGGAACTAGAACAAAAAAAGGCATTTGAGCCGCCATAATGTCCTGTCAGAACCATGTTACTGTCGGTATAAACATCATTGGTTCCAGCAACAATACCTGTATATCTCATGTCACTGACAGAACACACATACAAACCATAAAGGTTTCCGGCCCGAAGCAAAATGCGGTTTGAAAGCGGAACACGGGTAGGAATATCCTGGCCTGAAGCAACAACAACAACACTGTCAACCAAAGACCAGCCAGCATTGCTGGTATTATTTCCAACTACTGTTCCGTTCCTAACATATAATTTTACCCAACCATCACTAATAATATTCACATCGAGACTATCAATCACAATGTCGTTTTTTGCGAAAACGTCAAACATGTTACCGTTATAGGCATTGTTGGATGTAAACATTGTTGTGATAATCTGGTTTTCGTGATGCTCTTCAGCCACTTTGTAATAAATACGGCCGTTCCAGACACGGGGTGTATTAACGACACTGAAAAATCCGCCACCATTACCAAAATGACAGGTCAAATCGTTATTTGAAACAGTTTCATTTGTGCCGTTTCCATCAGTATAATAAACACCAACGCTTGTGCATATATAAATTCCCATAGTCTGACCATCGGCAATGGTCAATGGTTTTGTCAGGTCCAAACGAGCATAATTATCAACTCCGTTCTGTATCAGGTTCACTGAGTCGAGCAAAATCCATCCGGCATTTGAAGACACAAAACCAACATACGTACCTGGCCGGTAGTACACTTTGGCTGATGCAGCCGTCGTTGTTCCCAGATTCAGATCAAATCCATCAACAACAAGGTTCTTCGAAGCAGTAATATCAAACATATTTCCTCCCCAAGCCAATCCATAGTCATTATCGCTGATCCAGGTGCTTTCAATAAAGGGATAACGATATTCAACCATTTCATCAGCAGCAAAAGGTCCAACCTGGAACCATGTACTGTCTTTGTAAAAACCCGCTGAATCAAGTACAACAGCCGGAGATACACTAATCTCATCCACTACGTTCGCACAGATTTTAGTGTCTTCAAATGCAGGATAATCAAAGTTTGAAACTCCTGCATAAATGCCATCCCACCATGCTTCGGCGCCAGCAGTCTGATTGTACACATCGAGTGTAGAGATAGAAGAAACAGATCCGCGGAAAGGCAGTCCATTGCCTTTTAAAACGCCATTGAGATACACATCATACGTCATGTCTGTGAAATTCATATTTTTCACTTCCACGCGCAGCCATTCATTACTCACTACCGGTCCCAGATTGGTTGTTCCGGTGCTGCCAGTAACAACAAAATTACCACCGGTAATTTCACCATAAAAAGCAGCATTGATTGCAGAGTGGCCGTTACCGGCAGCAACAACACCACCATCTCCGCCAACAACTTTTACATAATAAAACAATACGCTCAGATTTTGACTGGCAGCAAAATCGAGACTTAAACCTTCACCAACACCGTTTCCGGTGATATGCAAGGATTTTTCGCCGATGATTGCATCAACTGTGCTTGCTTCAACAGTTCCCCCCGTTGAAAGATTGTTCCATTTTGCCAGCCCATTTTCAAAACTTTCCGTAAAAGGAATCGTTTGGCCGGCAGCAACAATCACACATGCAACCATCATCAAGACAGATAAAAATGTTCTCATAAATTTGATTTTTTGCAAATATAAAACAATTATACCAATATGACTATTTTGTCGTTCAACAAATATGTTTTTAATACATTATGTAATCATTAATACACTTTGTATAAGAAAATTACATCTCAACAACCTTTTAATTTTTTGCAAATCTATTCTTCCAGGATGCATTGTATTCCGGAATCACAAGACAGGCGAGAT
>CAYSCE010000099.1:0-9638 GCA_964429475.1 uncultured Bacteroidaceae bacterium
AGCAGGGTGTTTTTGTATTCAGTATATGTCAGAAAATGAAAGTATCAATTTTGGTATTAGCCCGCATTATTCTTCAATCTGAAGATTGATATTCGTGAATTTTGCAGAGAGCTTATGTACGATGTTTTCGTCAACATTATTGCGGCTGAAAACGGCTTCGGTGTACAGAATGTCGTTTTGCTGCAGCAGATCCTGCAACTTTAAAAGAAGAAAAGCAGCCAGCCCTTTGCGACGTTGTTCACTATTGACAAAAACCGACCAGATCCGTGCAGTTTTACTTGCTTTGGCTTCGAAAACAATCAACGCAACCGGATTCATTTTTACCGATGCCACAACCAGGTTGAGGTTTTCGCTTGTCTGATTATTTTTAATAGCATCGCTCAGGTCTTTGCAAAGCATGTTGCCAAATAATTCAATCAGTTTTTTGGGTGCAATTTTTTTCATCACCTGAAGCTGTATGGCTTCCTGCTCCGGAATATTATGTGCAGATTCATTATTCACAACATGTGTGCTTTCAGTCTTTTTTTCTTCAACTTCGGACCAGAAGGCCAGTCCGTTTACAGCGATGGCCTGTTTGTGAATCTCCATGTCCGGCGAAAGAATATTGGGCCGGAGTTTTCCGGGCAATACTTTTACATCATAAATTTCTTCCACGCTCATTTTATATTCGGCCCGCGCAACAATGGTTCTTGTAGGCAGATGAACAGCCAGTATTCCGGCAAAGGAAGTTTTTGCTATCGGGAGACTTGCAAAAGTTTCGTTGTTGTGGCGGAGTTTTGAAACACCAATAAACACATAATCTCCGATGCGGTCCATTCCGCGGGCGAATCCACCAAGTTTTACAATGACTTCATAGGTTCCGTTTTCAGGATTGACAACAATCAGTTCGCCCTGTGCTGAATTCAGCACATACAGCTTGCCATCGTATAATCGCGGTGAATGCGGCATTGCCAATGAGTCAACAATGATTTTCCCGGAAGGATATTCCATCAGAATGCCACCGCTCATTTTATTGTCGCGCCAGCCTTGTACTGTATTTACAGAGCCTAAAGCTGTGAGATATTTTATTTCATTGTTGTCGATGGCCATGCCGTTGAGGTGGCAGCGGTCCTCGGGCATCAGCTCCGAAATGAAGGGTGGCTGCCAGAAAGGTGTAAAACTTTGGCGGGAATCAATATAACTTAATGCGGAAAACAAGGTGTTGACTGCAACAAGATTGTCGTTGATAAAAGCCATGTCGTGCAGCATCAGACTGCTGGTATGATAAGTTGTCCGGGGCATATAAATACAATCATACACCCCTGGTTTTGCCGGATAACCTATTGCCAGCTTTTCCGAGGCTTCGAGAACTTCAACGCTGTATTTCGATGCCACTGCGAGCGAATTGCCTCTGACAGCCATTCCCATGGCACTGGGAAACGTACGGGGCAATTGAATAGTTTTATCTTTGTCGTACGGACTGATTAAAACCACTTTTCCTGCCTGATAAGTACTTACGGCCAGCGAAACATTCAGGATATCCAGTAGTTCGGCAAATTGCGGAGGACACTCTAACTCGAAAGGTGCAGGTGCATTCATGGCGTTCGGATTTCGTTATTGAGTCAAAGATATAAAATGTTTCCTCACCGAAAAAAATTATTATTTCGTGATGTATTTCTGAAAATTTGGTGTTGGTTAATTCAGGACATCTTCCCAATACGTGCTGCCATTTTTTGTCACACGAAATTCCGGTTTAAGCCCAATGGCCTGGCTGAAATCGTGGATGGCTTCGTATTCAATCGGAAGAACTAATTTTCCTTTTTTATCAATAACACCGCATTTTTTATTCTGATACACCACTACAAACTGCTGGTCGTGCCAGGTGTGGCCGACAATCATGTCGTAAATAAATTCAGTAACCAATTTTCCATTGTCATTGATCAGTGCCCATTTTTCGCCTTTCTGAACGGCAGTCACGTCAATAATGAAATCAAACACGCGATCGTAAACCGGTGCCACAACCACTTTTCCGGTAGTGTCGATAAATCCGTAGTTGTTGTTTTCCTGATAAAATACCCGGTTGTTGTGGATTTCGTAACCAAGATGTTTGAATTTACAAGGAATGATTTCTTTTCCTTTTTGGTTGATGTATCCATATAATGAATCACGCATAACCATTGAATACGGATTCGGGTCTTTGGCGTACATGATTTGTCTGAATCCGTTGAATTGCTGATAACGCGCCGGAATCAGAATATTAGCATATAAATCCATCAGCCCAAATAATCCGTTCTTTTTATAAATCAGGTTGCCGGTTAAATCGAATTGAATCATTTCATATTCACAGGGAATGATGATTTTGAAATTTGAATCAATCACGCCATACATCGTGTCCCGGCGAATGATGGCTATGTTTTTATCTTTCCAGAACTGGCCTATTTCCTCATATTCGCAGGGAAGCAGAAATTCTCCTTTTTCATTGGCGATTCCCAACAATTTGTTGCGACTGATGCGATAAAAATTTTCATTTGGCATTTTATATATCTGATCGTAAATAACCGGCATTACCACCATTCCCTGATTATTTGCAAGACCATACACATATCCGCGGTTGACGATATTCCCATTGGTGTTGCGCCATTGCACAACGTGATCACAAGCTTCGATGCGGTTTCCAAGCGTATCGATGCAAAATCTTTCATGATTGAATTGTACCAGTGCATAACCATCGCGCCCAAAGTTTTCTGAATCTTCGAAGCGGCATGGAATGACCTCTTTGCCTTGTTTGTTGATATAGCCCCATTTGCCATCGCGAAAAACACGAACCAGTTTCAGATCGCTGGCAAAAAAACTTTCGCACATTTCGTAAACCGGCGCCACCACTTCGGTGTACGATGAGTCGATGAAACCGATACGGCCATCTTTTTTAACCATGGTCAATGGATATTGATGTATGTATTCCGGATTGATGATTTCGTCGTAGTCGCCAATATTTTGTACAGTGCTTTTATCAATGCGGTAATGCTTTTTGATTTTTCCGTTTTTTGCAAAAGATATCAGTTCCTGACTTTCCCAAACATAGGAATCGTATTCCATCGGAATGATTTCCTGCTGAGCTTTATCCATTACGCCCCATTTACCATCCAGCTGGGCAAGCAAATTTTTTTGGAGCGGATACAGCGCATCGTATTTCATCGGAATCACCAGATTCCCCAGTGAATCAATCAATCCGGCTTTGCATGCGCTGTACGGATTATTATTGCCTTGAAAATAAGTATTTACTTTAATTGTTGTATCGATGTTTTTCAGATCATACACTTTATAAAATCCGTTGAAAAAGTTCATCGGCTGCGGGCTGTAGGGCCACACCCCTTCCGAAAAAGCAACTTTGCCGGCATGGGTGGGTACAAACATATGAATGACGTTGTTGCTTTTTTTATTGAGCGGAATATCTTTAAAAAGCGCATTGAGTGATTCAAGCGACCAGAATGTGTTGAAGGCTTTGATGATGGCTCCGGTGCTGTCGCGAAAAAAATATTCATTGGGCGGTGGCGGTGGCTCGAGCATGCTGTACGACATTGCGCGGGGCTGCGATTGTTCCAGAAAAAATATTTTGCGGTCCCAATAGGCCAGGTGATCCACTTCAATCATTTGAACTCCGTTGTAAAAAGGATAGTAGACGGTATCAATCTGTTGCGGCATTCGTGGGCGGAAAATGTCATCAATATCGCTCTGTGCGCGGCACGAAGTAATAAAAGCAACAAGGCAGCATGTTGCAGCAAGCGCAAATCTGAATTTTTTCATAGGGCGCCGCATTGCACAAGGTTCGTGCCGGGATCATAGTGATGTTTCATTTTAAGTTCCCTTTTATTTATACCTTTGAATAAAAATTACAGCGATTATGAATTTCGATGTCATTGTTACCAATTTTACATGACTCATTGAGAAATTAAGATTTTTTAACACTGAAAGTATTGTTTCATATAAAACAATGTGTAATTTTGCGGTCAATAGTACCTGCCATGCCTCTCAACGATGCACACTTTGGCGGGTTTTCGCTTTTTATTAAGTTTAGGGAAGTCGTAGAGGTGTATGAAATATTCTAAAGAACCAATATCAATTTCCGTTCAGATTGAAAAACTGAAGAACCGTGGACTTCTTTTCAGTGATGAAGATAAGGCTGCCCATTATTTGTCAAACATCAGCTATTACAGGTTGAGAGCCTATACATATCCTTTTCAGGATAATGAGAATCCGGCACACCCATTTATTAAACCTGTAAGTTTTGAAGAAATAATTCAATTATATTTATTTGACCGGCGCTTAAGGTTATTGATTTTCAATGCCACTGAAAAAATTGAAGTAGCAATGCGAACCCAGATCATTCACAATTATGCAATGGCTCATGGTGGCTTTTGGTACATGAACCCGGTGCTTTTCAACAACACCGCATATTTTGCTGAACATCTTGCCTCGTTGAATAAAGAGATTGACAGGAGCGGAGAAACATTCATTAAACATTACAAAGAAAAATATCATGAACCAACACAACCACCTGCATGGATGAGTCTCGAAGTAAGTAGCATGGGGCTGTTGTCAAAAATATTCGGCAACCTGAAAAGTGATTCGATTAAAAATGATGTAGCATTGCATTTTGGATTAAAAGATGTTGATTTACTTGAAAACTGGATGAGGTGCTTTAGTTTACTCCGAAATATCTGCGCACATCATGGGCGAGTTTGGAACAGAAGGATGACGCAACTAAGTTTACCCAGAAAGCCGATTTATATTTTTTGTCAAACTGAGAATGTTTTGCGTTATAAGTTATATGCATATCTATCTGCAATACTTTATATTCTGAATATTATAAGCCCTGGACATTCATTCAAACAAAATCTAAAAAATTTGATGTTCTGTTGTCCATTGGCTCAGGAAAAGGAAATGGGCTTTCCCAAAATCTGGAAAGATGATCCTTTATGGCTATAGAATGTTGCTTTTTCGCCATATTTCATACCTTTGAATAAAAATTACAGCGATTATGAATTTCGATGTCATTGTTATCGGGAGTGGTCCCGGCGGATATGTAGCAGCCATCAGGGCTTCGCAGCTTGGATTGAAAACAGCGGTTGTTGAAAAAGCCGAAGTGGGCGGCATCTGCCTCAACTGGGGCTGCATCCCCACCAAGGCGCTGATGAAAAGTGCACAGGCCTATAAATATATGAAACACGCAGCCGAATACGGCATTAAGCTCGAAGGCGAAGTGAAACCCGATTTTCCGGCCATCGTATCGCGCAGCCGCGGTGTGGCCGACGCCATGAGCAAAGGCATTCAGTTTCTGTTTAAAAAAAATAAAATTGAAATCCTGCCCGGTTTCGGGAAACTGATGCCAGGAAAGAAAGTGGAAGTTACAGCAGCGGACGGAACCAAAACCGTGTATGAGGCCAATCACATCATTCTCGCTACCGGAGCGCGCTCGCGCGAATTGCCGGCTTTGAAGCAGGACGGTAAAAAAATTATCGGCTACCGCGAAGCCATGACCTTACCGCAGCAACCCGAAAGCATGGTGGTTGTTGGCAGTGGTGCCATCGGAAGCGAGTTTGCCTATTTCTACAATACCATCGGTACCAAAGTGACACTGATAGAATTCCTGCCGAATGTTGTTCCTGTCGAAGACGAAGAAGTGAGCAAACAACTGGAGCGCTCGTTCAAAAAAGCAGGCATGAGTATTCTCACGGCTTCTGAAGTAACGAAAGTTGATACCAGCGGCGACAAATGCACGGTGTATGTAAATACCAAAAAAGGCGAAGAGATTTTCGAAGCCGATGTGGTATTGTCGGCAGTTGGTGTTGCGACTAATCTTGAAGGTCTCGGACTCGAAGAAACCGGAGTTACTTTTGAACGCGGCAAAGTATTGGTGGACGATTTCTACCGCACCAATGTGGAAGGCGTTTATGCCATTGGCGATATTGTAAAAGGCCCCGCACTGGCCCATGTCGCCTCACACGAAGGAATTATCTGTGTGGAGAAAATCGCCGGCATGGACGTTCATCCGCTGGATTACGGCAACATACCTGGCTGTACATATACTTTTCCTGAAGTAGCTTCGGTGGGCATGACCGAGAAAGCCGCTCTGGAAGCCGGTTTTGAGATTAAGGTCGGCAAGTTTCCATTCACTGCCAGCGGCAAAGCCAAAGCAGCCGGCAACACCGATGGATTTGTGAAAGTGATTTTTGATGCAAAGACAAACCAATGGCTGGGTGCGCACATGATTGGCGACAATGTAACGGAAATGATTGCTGAAGCGGTTGTTGCACGTAACATGAAAGTGACCGGACACGATATTATCAAATCGGTACATCCGCATCCGACCATGAGCGAAGCCGTGATGGAAGCTGTTGCAGCGGCCTACGGCGAAGTAATACATTTATAGTTTCAATCCCGCAATCCACCAACCATATGTGCGGAATAACCGGTGTTTTTTCAAGAAATGACAATGGCGGAAAATACTTCGGGAAACTGCCTGATGCGCTTTTAACGCTCAGGCAGCGGGGTCCGGATTATTCGGCCACCAAAGGCGGCGAACACTTTCTGTTTGGTCATGCACGTCTTTCCATTATTGACACCAGCGAAGCGTCGCATCAGCCCTTTGTTTCGGAAGATGGCCGATATACGATGGTGTTTAACGGAGAGATTTTTAATTTCCGTGAAATCCGCACCGAGCTTGAGAAAGCTGGATTCAGTTTTACAACAAGTGGTGATACCGAAGTTGTTTTAAAATCATTTATGCATTTTGGTGTCCGGTGTTTTGCAAAGTTCAACGGATTTTTTGCGATTGCCATTTTCGATTCGCTTCAGCAGCGGTTAATACTGGCACGTGATCGCTTTGGTGTTAAGCCGCTGTTGTATTATTCCGATGGATCGGCCTTTTTTTTTGCATCGGAAATGAAAGCCATGATGCAGTATCCGATACGCCGGACATTGGATGAACAGAGTGTTTACGAATATTTCAGACTGACGTATATTCCCGAGCCCGATTCCGTTTTTCAGGAGGTGAAAAAGCTGCAGCCCGCTCACTATGCGGTTGTAACAAAAGATAAAACGGAGTTCAATGCCTATTATTCCATTGCACATGAAGGTTTCACCGGTACGTATGAAGATGCCTGTGACCGTCTTATAGAGCTGCTTTCAGACAGTGTTCGTATGCGTTTGATTTCGGATGTACCGATTGGTACATTTTTAAGCGGAGGCATTGATTCATCCATTATTTCGGTTTTGGCAGCACAACACAATCCGCAGATACATGCCTATTCCATTGGATTTCCCGATGCTCCGTATTATGATGAATCAGCGTTTGCAGCTGAAGTAGCACAAAAGCACGGCTTGCAGCATACGATTATTCCGGTAACCGAATCCGATTTTCTGAAAGCGTTGCCATCGGTGCTGGATTATATTGATGAGCCCTTTGCCGATTCTTCGGCCATTGCCGTGAATGTGTTGTCATCGTTTGTAAAGAAGCACGTAACAGTAGCATTATCGGGCGATGGTGCCGATGAAATTTTTGGCGGATACAGGAAACACCGCGCTCTGGCGATGATTGCGCGTGCAAACCGGGCAAAGATGATGGCGTTTACTGCTGCGGCTGCACTTCCGGGTGTATTCGGAAGAGGCAGCAGGGTTTCCGACAAAATGCGGCAGGCCAGGCGCATGGGCAGGGTAGCATCGATGCGGCCCGGCGAGCGGTATTTGTTTCTGGCTGCTTTTCATTCGGGCCGCGAAGTATCGCATTTGCTGCATTTGTCGCGGCATTACAGCATGGACCGGGTGCGGAATCAGCTCGATCTTTCACATCCGTCCGATATGAATTCGGTGCTCAGAAACGATGTGAAGCTTGTTTTGGCTGGTGATATGCTTCGCAAAGCTGATCTGATGTCGATGGCAGCTTCGCTCGAAATACGTTCACCTTTTCTTGATCATCGGATAATTGACTTTGCCTTTTCTTTGCCATCTAAATGGAAATTTGATTCTTTGAACACCAAGAAAATTCTGACGGATACATATCGCGACATACTTCCTGAAAGCATTATCAGCAGGCCCAAGCATGGTTTTGAAGTACCGGTAGGCAAGTGGATGAATGGTGCGTTATTGAATGAAATAAAGACGAATTGGTTCGAGGACAGGTTTATCAGACATCAGGGAATTTTTCATCCCGAAAAAATACAACGATTGAAACATCAGGTTGAACGCGGCAAGGGACTACGTGATCAGAGTTTATTGTGGTCGCTAATTGTGTTTCAGAACTGGTGGAAAAAACATATGTAATGGCAGAAAAAATACGTGTATTAAGGATATTAAACCGATTCAATCTGGGTGGCCCGACATACAATGCATCTCAGCTGACAAAGCATTTGGAGCCGGATTTCGAGACTCTGTTGATTGGTGGTCCGAACGAAAAAGACGAACACGATTCATTGCACATTCCGCATTCGCTGGGAATTGAACCCGTGATCATTGATTCGATGCGACGTTCGATGAACCCTGTGCTGGACCGTGCAGCCTATCGCGATATCAAGAAAATCATTAAAGATTTCAAACCGCATATTGTACACACCCATGCATCGAAAGCCGGTGCTGTTGGCCGAAGTGCAGCATACAGCATGAAAGTTCCGGTGATTGTTCATACGTATCATGGTCATGTTTTCGAAGCGTATTTCAACGGACTCATCAGCTCGGTATATAAAGCCATTGAGCGCAATCTGTCGAAAAAAACCGATGCTATTATTGCTTTGAGTGACCGTCAGCGCCTGGATCTGGTGAAACGGTTCCGTGTGTGCAGCGATGAACAGACGCATGTGATTGCCAATGGATTTGACCTGAGTCATTTTCAATCGGGAATGACCGAAAAGCGAACCCGGTTCAGAAAAAAATATGCACTCGCCGATGACGAATTTGCCATTGGCATCATTGGCCGCATGGTTCCGGTGAAAAACCACACCATGTTTGTTGATGTGGTAGAGCGGGTGAGCCGCAAGTATAAAGGCAAGGTCAGATTCTTTGTTGTTGGTGACGGTGAAACGAGTGAAGATACACGAAAGCGTTTGCAGCAGAAAAAGATTTCCATCAGTGATCGGGCCGATACGCATGCAACTGTGCATTTTACTTCGTGGCAGAAAAAAGTGGATGAGATTATGGCCGGACTTGATATATTGATGCTTACTTCACTCAATGAAGGAACACCGGTGTGCCTGATTGAAGCTCAGGCTGCCAACTGTCCTGTTGTGAGTACGGATGTGGGCGGCATCCGCGACATAGTGCTGGATGGTAAAACCGCCTTGCTTTCTCCTTCACAGGATGTAGAAATTATGAGCCAAAACATTGTGCAGCTGATGAATGACCAGGCGTTGTATCAATCAATGAAACTGCACGGCTGGGAATTCGTGCGCGATCGCTTTCAGTATGAGCGGATGGTGGAGGATGTGAAGGCGTTGTATATACAATTACTGGCAAATATGAAAATTCAGGTGTAAATTTTTCTCTTTATAAGAAGAAACACACATTTATTCCTTCAGAAATTTTCCCGTAAGGATTTGCTCTTCATTTTGTGCGCGGATAATGTAAAGGCCTGTATTTAATACTGAAACATTCAGCATATTTTCTCCATT
>CAYSCE010000100.1:0-9582 GCA_964429475.1 uncultured Bacteroidaceae bacterium
CCAAAGTATTGATGATGGAATTATATGCAGGTTGGCTGACCAACAAAAAGCTTAACGATCCCGGGGCTGAGTTCTCCAACAACGATGTCAAACGCCTTGAAACAGCCGACGTAATTCTGAAAGATCTGAAGGATGACGGAACATCGGCCGAAATTGATCAGCAGCTGGTGCGGCTTTATAACGCCAACATGCTGATGAATGAAAAGAAAATTGCGCACAACTACCTCACCGAAGCAAAGCTGCACGATCATTCAAGCATAGATGAGTTATACGACTATATTGAAAAAACAAAAACCTGGCGCGAAGAATTATCCAACACCGACGACCGCGCCTCCGCAAAGGATCACATCAGAAGAGCCTGCAATCTGATCTTTGAAAAAATGAATGAATACAGCACCTCGGCCGATTACGAAAAACTGCTGGCCTATTATCAATACATTGACGACAGCAACGGGATCAGCACCACGCAACAAAAAATTGCCGAGAAAAAAGAACAGGAACGCAAAGAAGAACGTCGCGAAAAACTGCGCTACAACTGGGGTCTGTGTGTTGGCGTCGCTCCGGGAAAACTCATCTGGCAAGCCAAATACAATCAGCTGTCGGTTCACGCCGATCTGGTCACAGCTGGCTTCAGTCACGGTTTCCGCTATTGTAAATACGATCTGTACACCGATAAAAGCCGCTTTGGCGCCTATGGTGCCGACGACGGTGAACCCGGCGACAACAATACCTATTCCGGCTGGGAAGGATCGTGGTGGATCAATATGAAAAGTATTGAATCTAACCCAATTTTTTCAATGTCACCCAGTCTTGAATTCCGTTACGGAAACTACGAATTCCTGCCGGTGACCACTTCCATTATTGATCGCGGATCGAACACTTACGCCTATACCAATACAATCATCAACCCGGTTGGAAAACGCTTCGATGTTACGTACAACCTGAAAGCCACGTACTGGCTGTTCAACCGCATTTATTTTCAGACCGTGTTTGGTGTTGGGCTTGGCTATCGCTGGCTGGAGACCGAATACGACAGTGACAAATATGCGATTGAATATGTCAACTTCGGCGACGAGCGCTGGCCAAAACTGACCATGCCCGTACGCGTGGGATTCAGAGCCGGAATACGACTGTTTTAATATTTCATTTTTAATTAATCATTTTTTTACCAGTAAGCAGCAACGAATAAAATTTTCAAATGGATAATGCATCCTGTGAAGTAATATTACGAGGTAACAGATTTTTTGAACACTGATTTACACGGATTAAACGGATGAACACGGATATCGTGGTTGCAAAAGCCGCTATCAGCAACGCAACCCCGTTGTGTTGATTCAACTTGCTGAAATGAATTTCGGCTTTTGCATTACGTGATACATCCGAATTGTTTTATCCGTGAAAATCTGTGTCAGCCGTAGGCTGATCCGTGCCTGCCTGTCTGGCAGACAGGTTCTAATTGCAGAATCTCATCAAATACCTTTTGACAAATATATCTGGTATTATTACGTATGTTCAAGATTTTTAATTAATCTATTTTTGCATCATTATCATCAATGCTGCATGAACCGCCCATGCAAAGCGGTTCTTCACCAACTGCCGGCTTTTTCACCAACTTCATTGATAAAGCAACTTTATACAACTCGCATCCGGTGCAGATGGCAAAGGCAGTCTCGAGAAACAGCATGGTGAGACACAACACACACAACATGCAAACAATACCAAACAACGACGGATCAGCCTGCAAAAAAAGCGATAAGATAAATATAGTTGATGACAGCGTAAACCCAAGTGCCCACGCGAATTTCTTCTGAATGGCACCGATGTAGAATGGTGTTTGATTTTTCACCAGCATCCGGCCAATGACAACAGTTGGTGCATAGGCGGGATTGATGAATAAACCAATGATAAAATTCAAAACAAATCCGCCCATGATGTAGCTGATCATTTCAAAACGATGCAGAATAAATCCGTTGAACGAAGCCATCAATCCGAATGCAAACATCAAACCCGCGCTGGCCCGCATAATGCGCTCGTCAAGCACTTTGTAGGCGATGCCTTCAACCTGTTCTCCAAAACTGAATTTCATAGGATTAAAACTTTTCACAAATGTACGAATCAAAACATCGGCGAGTGTCTAAAACAAATGATACATGTCATAAACCAATGCAATTTCAGTATTGAAAGCCTATCTTTGCACAAAAAAGTCATGGAAAACGATGAAATCATTTGCAACTGCAACGAGATTTATAAAAGTGAAATCGTGAAAGCTATAAAAGAAAAAGGGCTTACAACAGTTGACGAAGTGGGCGATGCCACTACAGCCGGCACCGTGTGCGGATCATGCAAAGAAGACATTCAGGCGATCCTGGATGAAATCAACCAATAGCAGCTTGATTAATCCGGATATTCGAAATCAAAAATAGCATCGAGCTCCTTCCACATATCATCGAACTCGCCTTCTACTTTTAAAGCGTAACGAAAAATCGGGTACTCCTTACTATAACGCTTGTAGAGAGATTCTGCGCGTTCACTTCCCCCTTTTTTCGAGTTGGTGCCATTGGCTATGCGGTCACTCATTTTTAAAAAAGTGGCCAGCTTGTTCTGCCAGATTTTCGGCAGTGTTTTAAACAGAATTTCCTTTTTATCCCATCCGCGCTCGTTCGATACACGCAGCACCAGTTCTGCGATACGAAGATTAAACATGGTCTTCAGCATCTCGGGCGTTGTATCGGTATCTTCAACAGCGTCGTGCAAATAACCGGCAGCAATCACATCTTCGTGAGATTCCTCATCGAGATGATACAGGTATCTTTTAATAACATCCACCACATTTTCAAGATGTGCCGAATACGGAGCCGAGCCATAGCGCTGACTTTCGGAAGGTCTGTTGTGTTTCCAGTACGCATATTCGCGCGCCTTCTCCGACATGGAAATAATATTTCGATCTTTCATGACAGCAACTTTTTCTTCACAGGTATAAGACAAAATCAAATTTACAAAGTAAAATTATATTCGTTGGGCGTAGTCTTAAATATTATAAATATTGGGCGTAGTCCGGAGACTACGCCCAACAAAAATTTATTAAAAGACTACACCCAACGAAACTCCTATTCAACCACCTTCACACGGATACCTTCGCTGTGGCTGGTGAATTCAGGCGCATACATGCATTGAATCGTCGTAATGCCATTGCTGAAATCACCTGCATGTGTCGCAAACATGGTGTATTCAAACACGTAGGTGCCTTTGTACAGATTATTGAAAAAGAAGTTGGTAGCGGCATCGCGTGTGTTTTCGAAATACCAGAGTCCGCCCTGATATTTACTTGTGCTCAACACATTCACAGGCTCCATGCACGATGCACGCATGTCTTTCATATGCACATATTCCATATCGCGGTCCACACGAATCTCAATGCGTACTTTTACCTTATCACCCACTTTCAGTGTAGCGTTATCTCCGATAGGCTCCATGCGCGGTCCGGTAGGACTCTGACGTTCTACAAACAATGCTTTCTTAATGCTGATGGGTGTTTCGTGCGGAGTGATTTTATCCAGATCTTCGAAATACTGCCAGTAGACTGCGCCCCATGCAATGCCACTGTCTTTCTTCGTCACCTGAATTTTTCCCATCTCAGGTTTTACCTGATCACCGGTCCATGCAGTTTTGAAATATCCGGTACCGGCTTCCACCTTGCAGTTTTCAATTTTATACGGATCAATGGTTTCGTTGCCGATTTTCACTTCCACAATTTTGTCAGAAGCGAGCAAATTGAATCCGCGTATCAGCAATGCATAAGTCGCATCCACTGTGGCTTTCGTCGATTTCCAATCCTGTACCTGTTTTTGTTTGAGTAACCAGATTTTTAGTTCTTCAACAACAGTGGGATCATTGGCCACTTCGCTGAAAACTTCCACCATCAGCGCCTGGCTTTCGATGGGAGCTTCCCACCAACTGTAACCGCCCACAAACTCGCGCCAGTACATACCCATTTCCTCATTCTGAATCGAAGTCTCCTTCAGCGATTTGACAATGTCGGCCGGAATATTTTTCTCGTTGAAACGATTCAAACCAAGCGCAATCATGCCGCGTCCATAAGTCGAAAACGAGGTCCAGTAAGTCTTTGCCTGACCAAAGAAATAATCAAAGGCTTCCTGGTTGCGCTGCTGAATAGCATGATCCGGAAAGAAGCTGCGCGCATATAGATAATGCACCTGAATATATCCGATGTGCTGTTCCGTTTTATATTTCGGATAGTACTTTTTAATGTTGTTGTAATCTTCGCGAATGCGGTCGTCGAGATATTCAACAGCTTTGTAAAGCATGCTGTTGATGCGGCTTTTCTCCTTGATTTCGCGAATACCCAGATGATCCAGCTTGCCAAATCCCGATACAATATGTTGCGTTATATAACGATCGTCGGGCATGCCTTTGTACCACGGGAAACCTCCGTTGGGCGCCTGCAGCTTGGTGAGCATGTTTTCGGCCTTGCGCTGTTCCTTGGCCATACGATTCATGTCGAACAACAATCCAACGCGTTTCTTGCGTTCGCTCTCATCCTTTGCATCGAGCACCCAGGGCGTTTCTTCGAGCACCAGCGACTTCAGTTCCTCATTGGTTTCAAGCTTCGAAAGGAATGACTCCGGTGTCATATTTTTCCAGGTGTCAAACACTTCTCTGATTTTCGGATAGCTGTTGGCAATGAAGGTTGCAATGGTGTTTGCGTAATAACGACTGAAAGTTTGTTCGCTGCATTCGTACGGATATTCAATTATGTACGGCAAAGCCTGCACGGCATACCATGCCGGATTGCTGGTGAATTCAAGCGTGTAGCGATGACTGACCAGTGTTTTTGAGTTGCCGCTGTTCACGAGTTTATCAAACGTAAAGTTTTTAGTTTCATTTCCGCGAATCGGCAACGGCAGACTTTCGGTCACCAACATGCGGTTCGACAATACCGGAAGTGTCATTTCTTCACCATCGGTGTATGCGCCCGAACGAGCTTTGATGCGATAGGTAACAGCACCCAGACCAAACGGAACATCCAGATTCCATGCGATTTTTGTGCTTTGTCCTTTCTTCACGTTAAACGACATGGTGGTGGTTGCTAGTCCGAATTTATCAGTTACAGACTGGCCTGTAAGCGGATCAATCAACTCAAGCATCACGGTTCCGTCCATGTCAGCTTCGCTCAGGTTGGTAATTTTTGATGAAAACACAATCTTGTCTCCCTCGCGCAGGAAGCGGGGTGCAAAGGAATTGATCATGAGTGTTTTTTGGGTCACCAGATTTTTGGTAATCGTTCCAACCTTCAGATCCTTCGTGTGTGCAAGTCCCATAAACTTCCATTTGGTGAGCGATTCCGGCATGGTGAATTCAATCACCAGCTCACCGTTTTCGTTGGTACGTAGCTGCGGAAAGAAAAAAGCCGTCTCGTTGAAATTGGTGCGTACAGCAATATCACTCATATTTCCAGAACTGTCTCCTCCACCGGTTCCGGGACCGTCACCCTCACCGGAACCCCAACCAAAACCATCCTTGGATTTTTCAAGATTTTTATCTCCTGCTTCTTCGTCAGCATCAATTAAATCAGCTTCTGCCACAGAATAATCCATGGCTGCAGGTGCATCTTTTTTGTTTCCGGCCGATTTTGAGCGTGTGGCACCGCCGGTTGCAACCGTCTGACAGGCAAAGATCTCATTCTCGGCGTAGCCACCATAATCGCCATCGTCCATATAATCGTAGCCGTAATAATTGTAGCTGTACAACGGATAATTGAACCAGCGCAATCTGGGAATCGAAATGCCCTGATTGTAATAGTTCTGTCTGTAAGCCAGCGTGTATTCATACGAATTCACTGTTGTAAAATTCGAGTTCTGATCCCAGTTGCGGCTGCCATAAAAATAATTCAGCAGATTCATATACCAGCTGTGACCGCGGTATGCATCAAGCGAAGCATCGTACATGCAGGCCATTAATTCAGCCATTTGCTTCACATTCTTTTTATCGCTGATAATGATTTTCCATTTCTCGCCTTCACCGGGTTGCAGCTTATCGCGGAATGATTCAATCACCACATCGAGTTGCTGATTGGTGTAGGGAACAATCACAGTGAAATCGGACGAATAAAAACGGTTCTGATATACACAGGCCAGATGAACGCTGAAGTTGCCGCGATGCGCTTCGGTAACTGGAAACGAAATGATCTGTTGTCCGCTGTTTAATGTGTACCATTGCGAACTTACAATTTTATCCTGCTGTTCAACTTCGACCAGCACGCGCACATCTTTGCCCATGCTGCCAATCAGCAGCGATGCGGTTTCACCGGGCTCACAAACGGTTTTTATTCCCTGAGCATAAAAAGCCTGATTGCTGCACGATGATTTTTCAGCGGTATTATAATGATTGAAAAACTGCTGATACTCGACGTTTTCACCAAAGGCATCCTTCGCATTCAACACCAGCAAAAACGGCCCCTGCTGCGCGTTCAGCACACTGTCAATATTTATCAGAGAGTCCTTTCTGGTGTTGTACAAATGCGAATACACCAGCTTCACTTTTTCCCAGTTGGCCGGATTGTTTTCATCATCAAATTCACCGAAAGGAAATTTTTTAAGATACTCAGCTTCAGTCAGCGCCTTGTATTCGGGCTGGCCCAGAAAACGACTGTTGATGATTCTGTCGGGATGTTTCAACTGATAAATCAACAACGTTACATCGGTTGCAACAGTTTCGCCGGACAAATTCTGTGAGCTGATTTCATAGGTTTCCTGAATACCGGACACCACATCCGAAGGCACATCGGAGCCCAGAATAAGCGCCTTGTAACCCGCGCCCACCCAGGTATTGCCCGAACGTGTTTCACCGTTGATGTCAGTAATATCGGCATAAATGGTATAATTGAAAACCGGCAGATAATCCTTGCGGATGGACTCATCGGGCAACGCCGTAAAATCGATTTTAAACACGCCGTTTTCATCGGTGGTAGTAACACCGTTGGTGATTTCAACCTGTGCCGAATACGGCATCGATCCGCGCCACCAGCCATACCAGTACGGGAATCGGGCATTGCGCACCACGCGGTATTTCACCTGTGCACCATCAATATTATTGCCGGCATAAGCCAACGATTTTCCGCTCACAGTCACCTTTTCATTTAAACGGTACGATCCTTTTACCGGTTCGAACTGCACATAAAATTTCGGACGTTTGTATTCCTCCACACTGAAATACGTATTGCCATAACCGTCCGAAATGCGCATCTGACCTGTAAGTCCGTTGTCCGGTGCCGTGAAGGATCCGGTGAAAGTTCCGAATTCATTCGACACCAGATTGAGTGTACTGACGATCTGATAATTCGCATCGTAAAATGTAACGGTGGTGGCCGTATTCGGCTTGATGCTGTAATGATTTTCCTTGTCTCTGTTCAGCAAAATGCCTTTGAAATAAATAGTTTGTCCGGGGCGATAAATACTGCGGTCGGTGAAAAACTGCGACACCACTACATTGCCTTTATCGTAGTCGTATGGCGGATACAGATAAAAAGTTTCGTACGGACAATAGCGGTCTCCGTTGTAAGAAACATCGGCATACATATAGCGATAATCGGAACCTTTCGGAAGATTGCCCAGACTGGCTTTCCCGTTTTTATCGGTGGTAAGTACCCTGAATTTATTGTACACATATTCGCGGGTAACGTAATTGTATTTTTCGTTGTACACCGCTACCTGTGCGCCCGTCAGAGGCTTTCCACTCAAACGGTCCGTAACCAGAAAACTCACTTCCTGATTGTTGTATTCCTGCATCAGATACGCAACATTGGTACACCACTGCTTTGCATAACCCACCCAGCCTTTGGCCATGTTAAAATCGCGGTTATCCGATAGCAGCACAATATAATATCCGCCATCGAGTCCTTCAAAAATCACATTCGCCGAATGACGTTGATGGTCGCCCGGATCGGTCTGTGGCATTGAAAAAGAACGCACCGGTGTTTGTTTGCAGTAATACGCCAGAATTTCATCATAACCCATTTTGCGATCCATGTTATGATCTTTATCCGGATCCAGCTTCAAAACACGAAACCACACTTCGTTGGTATTCGAATACGTAAGAATGCCTTCAAAAGGCTGTCCCGGAGCGCAGGTGTTTTCGAACTGCATATTCACCGATGGACGCAGAATATTTTCCTGCAACACCATACAGTTGTTGGCACCACGGGTTCCCGGAAAATCTTTAACTGTTTTGTCAATATATTCGAGCGCTGTTTTATAATACCATTGATACTGCGGCGCTGTTTCAGCATTGTATTTCGATGCCGCCGCGTAATAATAATTCGCCAGTGCATATCCGGTTTCGGACTGCGCTTTCTGGCGTGCCATGGCCGAATGCAGCTCTTTCAATGCATCCAGATACAACGTGTCTTTTTCGGGCAGAATACATTTCGACCGCATATAGGCCAGTCGCTGCAATTCAACAAAAACAAATACCGAAGGATTCTTGTCGTTTTCGTGAAAGCTTGTCAGCGTCTGCAACACCGTGGTGGTGTAATATACAAACGACGTTGTGTCGTAAGTAGGCACAGCATAATTGGCAAAACTTTTTCCCGGATAAAAATAAGCGGGCTGATCAATTTTAAAAACGCGCGCCGGTTTTGTCAGCGATGTTTCTTCGTTCGAGAATCGTGTAACGGCCATCCAGCCTATCAAATCGAGCATGGTAGGCGAATATTCCAGATAGGAATACTGATCCAGAATGGGCTGATATGCATTCAACTCAATGGTGCCTAATTTTTCAGGGTTCTTCAATGCCTGATCGTAACACCATTTCACTTCTTTCACCAAACGATCGAGCGTCCAGGTTTTAATATCTTCGTTGTCGAAATTATCGGTGGCCGTGCGCTGATAAAATTTCCAGCGATTGACGGAATAATAATTCCAGTACATTTCGCCCAACATGGCATACATGAGCGGTTTCACCGGAAACTCAGCCTTGTCAATTTCCTTTCTCAATTCGGCAATGGAGTTTTCGTAATAGTCTTCCTGATAATCACTCATCAGCGAAAGGCGGTAAATGACCGATTTAATAATCTGCGCATTGTTTTTTTCGGCAATGGCTTTTTTGTAAATGCCTTCTACTTCGGTCAGCGCCGATTGCGGCAGCGATTTACCAATCAGACTGTCGGTTTTTTTCCACAGTTTTTCATAGGCTGCCTCGTTTTGTGCATGAAGTGGTGTAGCAGCAAATAGCAGAATGAGACTCATAAACAACAGAGTGTTTTTCATATTTCAAAGATTATAAAACTGTTCAAGGATGCAAACGAATGTTTTTTTCACATCAACAACAAGTAAAGATAGCAGGAATTTCACAAATAAAAATTCCGTGTATATGTTTTATGATGATTTTATAATTCCTGATTCACTGAAGAAAAAATCTGAGCAAAGCCAACAACACTGAGTTCTGCGCCAATCCGTCGCCGCGGCGACGGACAGAACGAGTCCGCCGCGGCGGACAGAGCGAACCTACAACATGCCGCATGCTTCTACGTCACCTTTCAACTTGAGGACTTTCAACTTTCCACTC